>JBAXON010000105.1:0-10232 GCA_037133255.1 Deltaproteobacteria bacterium | reverse complement strand
TACCAGCTTGATATCCTTTCCTTTGGAATAATTAATTTTCAGCATGCCCAGATACTCTCCGTAGCATCCACTGGACACAATAATTGTTTTTCCTATTCTTATCGGTTTGGGCAAAATTGTATGAGTATGGCCGCTGATGATCACATCAATCTCCTGTACTTCCCGTGCCAGATCCTCATCTTCCGACTTATTTTTACCTTGTGATGTGCCACTGTGAGAAAGACAAATAATCAAATCTACCTTTTCTTTGTTTTTCAGAATGTCCACCAGATATTTACTTGTGCTAACCGAATCGGCAAATTTGACTGGTTTGGCATATGGCGTGTCGTGACTGGCATCATTGCCCATAATACCAAATAAGCCGATACGGATACCGTTTCTTTCAATTATTGTGTACGCTTTCACCGGATAATCATTGAAAGCCTGTTTAAGCGCAGCATCCGCGGGATCGTTCTTGCTGAAAATTATATTGGAAGCAATTATAGCCGGTAATTGATTTCTTTTAGATTTTGCCGTTTGCAGCATTGTAGCCAGGCCACCTGCATGGAAATCAAAATCGTGATTGCCAAATGTGATCACATCATAACCCATTTTCCCCATAAGTTTGAGTTCGGATGCCTCTTGCAAAAAAGAGGTGTGGAAAAGAGTCCCCATGGAGAAATCTCCGGCATCAACCGCGATAGTTTTATTTCTCTGAAATAACTGTTCTCCTTTTATCAGATACGCCAGTTTGGCATAACCACCCTGCTGAACCTGGTCACCTTCCTGGGTTAAAACCTGGTGCGGCAGAAAATGAGAGTGTAAATCATGCGTGAAAAGAATCATTAAATCCTTGTTATAGCCGGCAGGTGCGGCAATGCTACCCGTAACCATGACCATTAACGCTAAGGCACAACTAAGCAAAACAATTTTTCGAAATCGATTCATATCTCTTGCACTCTCCTTTAAATTCCCGGAATTGATTGATCTGGTTTTTACATATCATGCCTGCAATTATATTTCCTGTAATTTTTGCGTTCCGGGTTATTGAAAAGTCTCATGTTTTGGGGCTATTCAAAAATGTTCAGATGCAAGGCGCGCAAAAAACCGAACCGCAAGGCGTATATTTACATACGTTGAGCGGTGCGGTTTGCAGCGCAACGCAGCAGATGAGCGTTTTTCAATAGCCCCCTTCTTTAACCTTGTTGATTTCCTTTGCAAGTCTGGAGATTTATGATAGGGAAAGCACCTTACACTGGCTAGAAATAACTATATGAACATAAACAAAAAAACATTGCTCTCCTACTTTGGAAATGCAACCGCTAAAGATTGGCAGGACTGGCACTGGCAATTTAAAAACCGAATTACCAGCATAGCGCAATTAGAGCGAATTATTGGCAAAGTACTAATAAGAGATTCAGGAGATGCTGCGTCAATTTACCCTCAGGCGATAACCCCCTACTATTTATCACTTGTTAAATTTGACGCTGAAAATGATCCCGTTAGCGCTCAATGTGTTCCTGATCGCCGCGAGCTATCCTCTTCCCAAGGCACGCTGGCAGATCCTCTGGAAGAAGACGAGCATACTCCCGTAGCTAAACTTATTCACCGCTATCCTGATCGTTGCCTGGCAATCGTTACCGAAACTTGCGCCACCTACTGCCGGCACTGCAACCGCAAACGCTTTTGGTCAACATCTCCACAAATCAGCCTTAAAACAAGGCTTGCCAATATGCTGCGTTATATTTCAGCATCCCCACAGATAAGGGAGGTGATTATCTCCGGCGGCGATCCGCTGACTTTTGATGATACCACTTTGGAGGCACTTCTGTCGTCTTTCAAAGCGATTCCTCATGTGGAAGTTTTGCGTATCGGCAGCCGCATCCCTGTGGTCATGCCTATGCGCGTGACCAGGGATCTTTGCCGCATACTCAAGCGCTACCGGCCACTATGGCTCAACACCCAATTTAATCATCCGAATGAAATCACTCCCGAATCCGCACGCGCCTGTGAAATGCTGCTTGCGGCAGGAATTCCCGTATCTAATCAATCCGTCTTACTAAAAGGAGTTAATGATAAAAAAGATGTTATGCGAAATTTGCTCTATGGCCTGCAACAAATATCGGTCCGCCCCTACTATCTTTTTCACTGCGATCCGGTGAAAGGTTGTGAACATTTCCGTACTCAAATTTCTTCCGGCATGAAGATGATGGATGAAATCAGGCAGCAATGCTCAGGGCTTAGCCTACCGCAGTATGTCCTCGACGTTCCCGGAAACACAGCAAAGATCCCGTTAAACGTAATATCCGGAGCAATAAAAAATGATTTGAAAAAATATCAACATTTTTTTGACAAGATTGAATAAATAGATTAGTAAGAACGCAAGTAAATATATAAACTGATTAAAGGATGAGGAGAAAAACTTTATATGTACACCGCCAGTGATTTAAAAAAAGGGTTACGTTTGAAAATTGATAACGAGCCATATATAATTACAGAATTCAATTTTGTTAAACCGGGCAAAGGCCAGGCTCTTTACCGTTCCAAGCTGAAAAACATGGTTACAGGAAGCCAGTTTGAGCGCACTTTCCGTTCCGTTGATAACTTTGAACCTGCCGATTTAAGAGAAAAGAAAATGCAGTATTTATACAAAGAAGGGGATAAATACTGCTTCATGGACAATGAATCTTTTGAACAGGTTTTTTTGACAGAAATTCAGGTGGGAGATGCTGTCAACTTCTTAATTGACAACATTGAAGCGGAAATTCTGCTTTTTGAAGACAAGCCCATTGGCATAAGCCTGCCCAATTTTGTTGATCTGATCGTGACTGAAGCCGAACCTTGGGCCAAAGGCGATACAGTGTCCGGTGCCACCAAACCGGTAAAAGTCCAGACGGGATATACGATCTTCGTACCGACTTTCGTCACCGAGGGAGAAAAAATCCGGATAGACACACGCACGGGAGAGTACCTGACCCGTGTCAAAGGCTGACAACAGTTGAGCTCATTCCATCTCGATGATAATTTTAATCTGGCACGTAAGGCTCAAGCTTTGGATATGCGCGCCAGACTAATTTCAAGCATTCGTCATTTCTTTATTCAACAAGATTTTCTGGAAGTAGAAACACCTCTGAGAATTCCCGCGCCCGCGCCGGAAGAGCATATTGAAGCCATTCCATCAGGCAACTGGTTTTTGCAAACATCTCCAGAGCTCTGCATGAAAAGGCTTTTAGCCGCGGGTTACCCTCGCATATTTCAAATCAGCAAATGTTTTCGCGCGGCCGAAAGAGGCAGCAGGCACCTGCCGGAATTTACTATGCTGGAGTGGTATGTCGCGCAGTTTGATTATTGTCAGCTCATGGATCAATGCGAGGCAATGTTGATCAACGCATTCAAGGATATGGGACACGACCAAAACATCGTCTGGCAAAATAAAAAAATAAATTTAGCGTCGCCTTGGGAAAGAATAAATGTCGCGGAAGCCTTTTCCAAATACGCTCCAATTGGTTGTAAGCAAGCCCTTGATCAGGACACATTTGATGAAATTATGGTTGAGTATATCGAACCTCGCCTGGGCATCGACCGTCCAACTTTTATTTACGATTATCCGGCAAAACTGGCCACCCTGGCTAAAATAAAAAAGAGTGATCCAACTGTGGCTGAACGCTTTGAATTATATATCGGCGGACTGGAGCTGGCTAACGGCTTTTCGGAATTGACCGATGCGCGCGAACAAAGACAGCGATTTGAAGAAGCGTCTGAGGTAAGAGCACTAAAGAAATGGGCGCTCTATCCAATGCCTGCAAAATTCCTGAATTCACTTGAAACTCTGCCGTCTTGCGCCGGTATCGCCCTGGGCATCGACCGCCTGGCTATGATCCTGGCTGATAAGGCCACCATTGATGACATAGTTGCCTTTACTCCGGAAACACTCTGATTTTATCTAAAATAAAAAGAATTATTGACAAGGCTTCATTTTTCCTTTAGTTTACCCTTCAAGTTTTAATTCTACTGATGGAGATAAAAAAGTGAGTGATATTGGCTCTTTAAGTTCAGGTGGCAATTTCTCGGGTAGTCTTTTAGGAATGGTTCTGGGCGCGGGACTGATGGTTAAGCTTGTTTTGCTGACGTTGCTTATATTTTCTGTAGTTTCCTGGGCAATCATTTTTTTGAAGTATATCTATTATCGTAACATTAAAAAAGAAAATGAAGCTTTCAGCGCGGATTATCTGAAAAGCAGCAAGCTATCCGATATTCTTCCGGCAGCTAAAAAATATAAATATTCAACTACAGCGGAAGTTTTCCGTGTCGGCTATACAGAATTAATAAATCTAAATAAAACAACCAGAGATTCAACTTCGGCAGGCGACGAAATTCATCTTTCTTCCCTGGATAACGTGGATAGATCTTTAAACAGGGCCTGCAATACAGAATTGACTAAACTGGAAAGCGCCCTGGCATTCCTGGCCACAACCGGTTCAGCCAGTCCGTTCATTGGCTTATTCGGCACGGTATGGGGCATCATGGATACTTTTAAGGGAATTGGCGCGCGTGGTTCGGCAACTGTTGCAGTTGTCGCTCCCGGCATTTCGGAAGCTCTCATTGCTACCGCCGCAGGACTTGCCGCGGCAATACCAGCGGTTATTTTCTATAATTACTTTTTGAATCAGTCCAAAAACATGGTTCAGGAAATGGATAACTTTGCCGCTGAATTCTTAAATATTGTCGAACGCTATCTCGTCCGCAAATAAGAACTGGAGAATTGAACGACTATGCGCGGCTTACGAAGAAGAAATAACCCAAACAAAGCTATGGCCGAAATTAACGTCACACCATTGGTTGACGTTATGCTTGTGCTCTTAATTATCTTTATGGTTACAGCGCCAATGCTTTCCATGGGCATTGATGTCAACCTGCCCCGGGTCAAATCAAAAAGTGTTGATGTCACTGAAGAAAAGCTTGTGCTTACTATCAACGAAGCCAAAGAAATATACTTAAATAAAACCAAGATGCCACTTAGCGAACTCAATTTCAAACTCGAAGCAATTTTTGTAAGTAGAATAGATCGTGAAGTTTTTCTACGCGCTGATAAAAATGTTCCTTACGGATTTGTTGTCGAAGTAATGTCAGAAATACGCAAAGCCGGCGTAGATAAACTCGGAATGATAACAGAACCGCCAGAGGCTATTAAATGACGCCTCAGATGTTTATTCACAACTCTTCTGGCGGAAACGGCAACATCTTCAAAATGATCATTCTCTCCCTGATAATCCACCTGGTTGTCGTAAGCACTGTCATTATGGCCGTACCTTCAGCTTCAAGGCATATAACTTTTGGGCAGGCTTATTCTGTTCAACTCGTTGGTTCCGAAGTCATGATCCCCGTAAAAGAAATATCAGCGTTAAGTGATATTCTGCAGTCAAACAAAGCTACAAGCTCCATTATCGTCAAAAAGGAAGTAGGCAGAATCTCCTCAACACCAGTGAAAAAAGAAGAAACTGATAACCTGACAATTGAAAAAGCCATCAGTGCTCTCAAACAAAAAGAGAGATTCACAGTGCAATCTCCGGCAGCCTCGTCTGCTCCCGCCAGAGGGAATATGCCGCAAGCGCAGGCAAGCTCGCGCTTAAATGAATATTATGGATTTATTCAATCAAAAGTTAAAGGGAATTGGATATTACCGCCGTCACTGAGACCCAAAGATAATGTCGTGACAATCATAGAAGTTAAAATCTTGCGTAATGGCCAGATTGAAAGGCTTAATTTTGAAAAACGATCCGGTAACCGCTATGTGGATGATTCCGCCATGAAAGCGGTTCAAAAATCAATACCGTTTCCTCCATTTCCGGAGGGAATGATGGATAATTACATTGAAATCGGTATACGTTTCCCTTCTTCAGACTTACGCTGAAAAATTCGAAAGGTGAAAATTTGCATGAAGACAGTTAAGACACTCGCAGCTTTGATCATATACTTCTGCGCATCTCTGATATTGTGCAGTAATGCCGTAGCCAAAGTTTATATTGATATTGATTCGCCATCATTCCAGCAATTCCCTATCGCCATTAGCGATTTCCAGAACCCATCGGTAAACACCGACAAATCAACAGTTGCAGGCATTGCAATGGCCGATGATATCAAGAGATATCTCTCCATGACCGGCATATTTAATATTTTAAACAAAAAAAGTTTTTTAGAAGATAATAATCCCGTCCCTGTAGCGGCCACTGAAAACATTCGGTACTCCGATTGGGCAATGATAGGCGCCGATTATTTGCTCCGGGGTAACATAACCCAAAACGACAAAGAGATAATTGTTGAGAGTCGCCTCTACGATATCACCCGTGGTGAACTTCTCTTTAATAAAAAATATAATTCAAAACTAAGCGAACCTAAGACAATTGCTCGAATAATCGCTTCAGACATATTGTTTGCGCTGACCGGCGATGAGGGTGAGTTTAATACTAGAATTGCTTTTATATCCAAAAAACGTTCCCAGGCTGATATTTATACCATCAACTACGACGGTTCAGAAATCAAGAATGTGACCAGCCATGAAAGCATTGTCGTTGGCCCTCGCTGGTCACCTGACGGAAGGTATCTGGCTTTTACATCTTACAGGGACGGCCCTCCGGAAGGATATGTTCGCGATTTGAAAAATGGTACCGATAAAAAAGTGGCTTCTTTTGATGGTCTTAACTTATGCGGTTCTTTCTCACCGGATGGAAATAAATTATTGCTGACTTTAAGCAAGGACGGTAACGAGGAAATCTATGTTCTGCAAATCGACATCATGAAGCTTACGCGCATAACAAATAATTATTCTATCGATGTTTCCCCTACCTGGTCGCCTGACGGAAAAAGAATTGCTTTTGTTTCCAATCGTTCCGGTTCACCCCAAATATTCATTATGGATGCCGATGGGAATAATACTAAAAGAATAACTTTTGAAGGTAATTATAATACTTCACCCTCCTGGTCGCCACGGGGTGGCCGGATTGCTTATGAAGGACTGATCAATAGTAAGTTTCAAATATTTTCAATAGATGAAGAAGGTAATAACCTTTTACAACTTACTTTTGATAATGCCAAAAACGAATATCCGTCCTGGTCACCTTCCGGCAGGCAAATTGTCTATAGCTCTAAAATAAACTCTAAAAACAAAATATGTATTATGAACGCAAACGGTTTAAATGTCCGGGTTCTTATGGAAAGCGCCAATAGCTCGCTTATGCCGGCTTGGTCACCACGGTTTAAATAATTTTATTGACGGAAACGGGTCAATTGTGCTTATGTAACAGCGGATAGAGTAGTGTTTTTAGATCATAACAACCTTTATATTCACAAATAAAGAAAGGAGATGTATAATGAAAAAGAACATGACATTAATAGGTTTTTTGGTTTTTATCGCCTTTGGAATGGCAATTTTTACAGGTTGCGCGGAAAAAAGCACAGTCGTTAAAGATGAGGCTCTACAAGAACAGAAAGTTGACACGGCAAAAGGACAACCGGTTGCAACACCGGCTGATCGAGAACAATCCACTAAAGTAGAAGCGGCAGCAACAGTTGCGGTTGATATTCGTGATATCAATTTTGACTTTGACCAATCCAACATCCGTCCGGATGCCCGGGAAATTATGAAGGAAAATGCCGATATATTCCTGAAAAAGGGCGCGGCCAAGATAACTATTGAAGGATATTGCGATGAAAGAGGGACTGCTGAATACAACATGGCTCTTGGCGAGAGACGAGCTCAGGAAGCAAAGAAATATCTTGTTAATCTGGGTGTGAAAGCGTCACAGATTAAAACAATCAGCTATGGTGAAGAACGTCCCCTGGATGCAGGTCATGACGAAAATGCCTGGGCAAAGAACAGGCGTGATCACTTTGTCGTCAATAGTAAATAATTTATAACGAGGTGGCGGAATTGAAAAATTCTTTTTATCTTTTATTGCTGATTGTGGTGTTTTCGATTGCCGGATGCGCTACTTCTCAGGATTTGAAGTCAGCGCGTTCGGAGCTAAACGAAAAGCTATCAGCGGTAGATGCAGAGCTTACCACACTTAAAAAGGAACAGGAGAAGAGTTCTTCAACTGTAGCCTCAATGAGTAAAGGTCACGCTAATTCGGCAGCAGACTTGAGCGATTTGCGAGAAACAATTCAGCAATTGCGAGGACAGCTGGAAACGTTGAAAAAGGATATGGCCCGGGACGCAAAGAAGAGCGATGAGTTAAAGGAAAAACTCGATAGTATAGCTCTGAAAGTCAACTTTATTGAAAGCTTTCTGGAAATCGGTAAAAAAGATTCTGTAGGCGATGATAAAGTGACCAAACCAGCGGGTAATGGTGTGGGGGCAAAGGAAGCAGGGAAAAAACAGGATAAAGAAACTCTGTACGCGGCGGCTTATCAGACATTTAAAGATAGTCATTATGATAAATCCCGCACTGAATTTAAAAACTTTTTGGCTACTTATCCGGATACGGAATATGCCGGTAATGCTCAATACTGGATCGGTGAATGTTACTATTTTGAAAAAAACTATGAACAGGCGATCCTAGAATATGAAAAAGTATCCAAGAATTACCCGAAAGGAAACAAAGTTTCTTCTGCTTTGCTGAAACAGGGGCTCTCTTTCCTGAAGCTCAATGATAAAACCAGCGCCAAGTTAATTTTACAACAAGTAATCAAAGATTTCCCTAATACCACTCAGGCACGCATTGCGCGCTCGAAGCTGCAAGAAATCAAATAATCTATCAACAGTTAAAAACCAGATAAAAAGGGGGCATTTTACATGCCTCCTTTTTATTTCATCCTGCTAAACAGAATGCTACCCAGCCCAAACATAACTACCGCGAAAAAAGTGATAACCGACAGATCAACATAAAGTGGGAAAACGTGAACATTGATTAGCGCGCCTCGAACACCGTCCACGGCGTAGGTTAGTGGGTTTATTTTTACCAGGCTTTGCAGCCATGCGGGAAGCTTGTCATCAACGGGAAAAAGCGCACCGGAGAGAAAAAACAGCGGAAAAACAAGAAAAGACGAGATAACCTGAAATCCCTCCAGACTCTCGAGCATTGAGCCTAAAGCAAGACCCATAGAAACCAGCGCGATCGATGTGATTAGCAGTATCAGTAACGCCAGTGGAATACCCCATGGGTTCACCTGCGGAAATAAAAAAGAGAAGCAAAACAGTATAAGAACCTGAAGGATGACATCTGTGCAGCCACCAAGAACCTTACCCATAAATATGCTCAAACGTGATACCGGCGCCACAAGCACGGCTTTTAGCACATCGAGCTTGCGGTCCCAGACAATGTAAAGTCCGAAAAATACCGATCCGAAAAGCACAGACATGGTTAGCACTCCGGGGTAGATGTAGTCCCGATAACTGACATCGCTGATGCTGATACTGGCGCCTATCCCGCTGCCGAAAAGAAATAGCCACATCAGCGGTTGAACAATGCTCGAGACGATTCTGCTTTTTTCCCGCTGGAAGACTTTGAACTCCCGCCACCAGACGGCGTAAATACCCATTAATTCTTTTTGGAGACGTCGCTCGTCCATTGTATCAATTGCCTTTCTGACGGTATCTGGCCACGGAATCAACCCAACTGCCGGAGTCTTCAGCCGAATCTTCCCGCATATCACGCCCGGTCAATTTGATAAAAACATCACTTAGTGTGGGCACTCTCACCTCAACGCACTCAACATTCGGGATTAGCGAGAGCAGCTCCGCCAAATGCAGATGAGCCTTTTTCATGGTTATTTCCAAAGTGCCATCTGATGAATTTACCGCACTGACATAAGGCAAAGCTTTGATCTTTTCTGCAGGTGGATCTTTGGCCCGAATCAAAACTATATCTCCGCCCATTGATTCTTTGAGATTATCCGGTGAGTCAAGAGCGATTATCTGGCCGTGATCGATAATGCCCACTCGATCACAGACCTGCTCGGCCTCTTCCATATAATGAGTGGTCAGCACAACGGTGGTCTGTTCCATCTTGGCCATCTTTTTGATGTATTCCCATGTACGCGCTCTTGTCTGCGGATCAAGCCCCAGTGTTGGTTCATCCAGAAAAAGTACTGCCGGTTTATGCAAAAGGCCGCGCGCCAGTTCCAGACGCCTGCGCATTCCGCCGGAATAAGTGCGGGTTATATCATTGCCGCGATCTTGCAGATCGACAAGTTCCAGCATTTCATTGATTCTGCTTTGGCGCACAGCTGCGGAAATGCCATAGAGACGCGCGTGA
>JBAXON010000104.1:0-10310 GCA_037133255.1 Deltaproteobacteria bacterium | reverse complement strand
TTCCATCTCCAATGGCATAGCTTCTTTTGCGGAAAATATTTCCATACGGCACATAATTCCCTGCCTGAATTTAAAATTAAATGCCAATCCATCTTCATCTGATCAATCAAACAATAAATATCTTATCATTATAACATGCTGAACTTAATACATTATTTATGATTGGTCGCAATATTTCCACCCCTGTTTTAAAATATATTACCGTCATAATTATGATGGCATATCGCTTGCTGTATTATGAGAAAAACAAGGGAGAGAATAAATGCGTTACGATGTAAATGATGTCGCGATTGCCGGAGCAAGAAAGCTCACCCAGCTTGATTTTGTCGCTAATAATGTGGCTAATGCTAACACGTCCGGTTTTAAATCAGAACATTTATATTACGCGATGAAAGGCAGGGCAGCGCAGGAAAATTCGCGTACTGATTTGGGACCGACAACGACAAAGATCGATTTTGCTCAAGGGACGTTAAATAGGACAGGAAATAAATTTGATCTGGCTATTGAAAGCGATGGATTTTTTACTCTCCAGACGAAAAATGGTATTGCCTATACTCGTAATGGAAGTTTCATTCTCAATAAGAATAATGAATTAGTAACGCCTGCAGGTGATTATGTTATGGGCGAATCCGGAAAAATTACTATCTCCGGCGAGTCTGTTGGAATTGATGGTGATGGTTCCATACAGGTTGATGGAAGTGTTGCCGGAAAATTAAAAATTACTACTTTTTCCAATCCCGAAGATATTAGCCGTGCAGCCTCAGGGCTGTATGTGGATAGTGGGAGGGCAGGGGCGAAAAATGCTGATAATTATAAAATTGCCAGTGGCTACCTGGAAATGTCCAATGTCAATGCGGTTAAAGAAATGGTTGACATGATAGATATACAGCGGACTTTTGAAACGTATCAAAAAATTATTTTAACTATGTCTGAACTCGATAGGATTTCGACAAGCAGGATTGGAAAACTGATTTAACGGGAGGAATATATGATCAGATCTTTATATACGGCGGCGACAGGGATGACCGCCCAGCAATTGGATCAGGATGTAGTGGCCAATAACCTTGCCAATGTCAATACAGTAGGCTTTAAGAGGTCACGTGCTGATTTTGCCGATCTTATGTATCAAATTTACACCAAAGCCGGGTCGGAAACATCTCAGGGCAACCAACTGCCGGTCGGTATTGAAATAGGCATGGGAGTAAAGCCGGTATCGACACAAAAAATATTTTCTCAGGGAGACTATCAGTCGACTGGCAATCAATATGATTTGGCAATTGAACAAGACGGGTTTTTCCAATTTGATAATAATGGTACAATTTACTATAGTCGAGCGGGAAGTCTTAAGATCAATGCTGACGGACTTTTGGTCAATTCAGAAGGGTTAAAATTTTTCCCCAATATTACTATTCCTTCAACAACAGTTTCCTTTACAGTAGATAGCGGAGGCACTTGGACTGCGCTTGATAGTGGCGGAGGGTCTATAACCGGAACTCTGCAATTAGCAAAATTTATGAATCCTGCAGGGCTTGCCAGCATTGGTCGGAATCTTTTCGCCCAAACTGTTGCCTCCGGAAATCCGATTCAAGCTGCTCCGGGTGTAGACGGTATGGGAACAGTATCTCAGCGTTATCTGGAGATGTCCAATGTCAGCGTCATTGATGAAATGGTAAAGATGATTGTCGGACAGAGAGCTTATGAAATCAATTCCAAGGCGATTCAAACAGCGGATAGCATGTTGTCAATCATTAACAACCTGAAGAGGTAATACCAAGTTGCTTTCAAAAAACAAATATGAATTTTTGAAAGCTTACTTGGTATTATGCCCGGTAAATGACCTTTTAATGTTCGATAGCTACTAGGTGTAGGCATGTTAAATATAAAATGCAATAAAATATTCATCATCTTTTTTATCTGCCTGCTTATCGCATTAGGGAAAACAAATGCCTTTTGCAGCCCGAAAGATATTTTAAATCAGGAAATATTGGCGAAAGCGATCACCGAACATATTGAAATAAATATGCCCTGGCCCGCTGATTCTGCGCGAATTGAATTGCTTTCCCAACTTTCTGCAATTACCGCAGATAAGGTCGGATTGTCTTTTAAGGTGGCCAGCAAATCCAGAGAAGAGTATCTGGGCGATACTTCCTTTACATTGAGAATTTTTCAGAACGATGTTTTTTTAAAGGAAGAAACAGTGCGTGTTAGAATTGAAGTATTACGCGAATTTGTTGTTAGTACAAATAATCTGGGAAGAGACGCGCTTATTACTGTTAATGATGTTTCGCTGCAAAAAAAATGGATACGGTCAATTCCGATTAATGCAATTTCGACTTTGGAAGAAGCAACCGGTAAAATAATGACTGTCAGTATTCGCCCCAATACCGAAATTACCCGCAATATGCTCAAAGAATTGATGCCGGTTAAAAAAGGGAAAATGGTTCATATTATTTTGGATAACGGAGTAATGAAGATAATGGCGATGGGTCTTTCCGAAGAAGACGGTGCTGAAGGTGCGATAGTTAAGGTGCGCAATATTACGTCAAGTAAAACCATTTATGCGCGAGTCATTGGTCAGTCTAAAGTTAAAGTAGATTTTTAAAAATACTTGAAGGATTTTTTATGCAAAAAAAATATAAATACTCATTGTTAATCTTGTTCGTTCTTTCTTTTATGGTGGCCGGATGTATGCAACCCGTCCGCCCGGACACTGTTTTTGTGCCGCCGCAAGAAAAACCGCAGCCCGCTGCCGGTTCTATATGGCAAGGTGAGAGTGACAAAAGTATGTTATTCACAGATAAAAAAGCAAGGTACGTAAATGATATTGTCACAATCATTGTCTCAGAAATAGCCGCTGGCGGCAATAAAGCATCGGCGAATACCAGCCGTAATACAAATACTGCTGCTTCCATCACATCGCTTTTAGGCATAGAGAACGAAATAATTGGCAGTAACGCTAATCTGAATGGCAAAATTGGCTTGGAGGGCGCAGCCGCTAACTCTTTAAAGGGCGCGGGAGATACCAGCCGTAACACCAGTTTAACCGCTAAAATCAGCGCGCGAGTAATTCGAGTTTTGGATAACGGAAATCTTGTCATTGAGGGAAGGCGTCAGGTGACAGTCAATGCCGACGATCAATTTATTTTAATTACCGGAATTATTCGTCCGGAGGATATAACGACGGAAAATACAGTAGCTTCACAATATGTGGCTGACGCGAGGATACTCTATACAGGTGAAGGTATAATTAATGACAAAATGAGACCGGGATGGCTGACAAGGGTAGTGGATTGGGTTTGGCCTTTTTAAAAGTTAAGGTAGAACGGAAATCCCATGACAAATTTCAGGAGTGGAGAAATGAAAAATAAACATTTAAAAATCTTTCTAATGACAATGACTGTTTTATTAGTCTGGGCCAGTATTTCCTATGCGGCAAGAATCAAAGATATATCTTCAATTGGTGGGGTCAGAGATAATCAACTTATCGGATATGGAGTTATAGTAGGCCTGGCAGGTACCGGAGATGATTTAACGAAAAATCTTTTTACGGCTGAATCACTTGCAAATATCATGAATCGTCAGGGACTATCAATGAAAGATAAAACCGCGGCTCTGAAAGCAGATAATATAGCAGCAGTTATGGTTACTGCGATATTGCCTCCTTTTGCCAAAAATGGTTCAAAGATTGATGTTATGGTTTCATCGGTTGGCTCAGCTAAAAGCCTTTTAGGGGGTACGCTTCTTTTAACAGCACTGCGAGGAGCTGATGGAGAAATATACGCCGTTGCTCAGGGAGGCGTAACATTGGGAGGATTCTCCGCAGGTGGCGCAGGTGGTGGTGCCAGTAAAAATCACACAACAGTTGGACTGATTGCCAACGGTGCCTTTGTGGAAAAAGAACTTAAATATGATTTTGATCAAAGACGCGCTTTGATGATCAATTTGCAGCGTCCGGATTTTACAACAGCTTCAAGAATGGCCAGCACAATAAATGGTAAAGCAGCGGCCCTTGTGGAAGCAAAACAACTCGATGCTTTTTCGGTAAGTGTGAAAGCTAAGGAATCTTTTCAAGGATCATTATCCGAATTGATTTATTTTATTGAATCTTTAGATGTGCCAGTAGATGTGGCGGCCATAGTAATCTTAAATGAAAAAACTGGTACTGTAGTTATGGGAGATAATGTACGAATATCTACAGTTGCCGTTGCTCATGGAAATTTAAGCATTCAGATTAAAGAAGATGCAAAAGTATCTCAGCCGCTCCCATTCGCCCCTACGTCACCCGCTAGCGCTACTGCCGCATCTCCAGGTGGCGCGGGTACAATTATCGCACCGGGTGGGCAGACGGTAGTTACAACACAGACAACCATAGGAATCGCGGAGGAAAAAAAACAGTTGATGTTGGTACCGCAAGGGGTGACAATTTACGATGTAGTTCGGGCGCTTAATTCTATAGGGGTGTCATCGCGTGATTTGATTACAATATTGCAGGCGATCAAAGCTGCCGGAGCGCTTCAGGCTGATTTGCGGATTATCTAAAGAGGTTAAAGGAAACAATATGGAGATAGTAACCACTGCTGCTAACAAAACACTTAATAAGTCTTCGGCTAATATAATTCCGACGAAAGAGCGGGAAGAAGAATTGAAGAAGATAAAGAAGGCTTGCCAGGACTTTGAAGCTATTTTTACCTATTATTTACTAAAAAACATGCGTCAGACTATTCCCAAGAGCCAAAATGTTGCTATTTCTTCCGGCAAGGATACATACAATATGATTATGGATCAAAAAATTGCTGAAGATTTCTCACGCAAGGGAAATGGGTTAGGTTTGCAGAAAATACTTTATGAACAAATGACTAAAAATTACACAAAGGAAATTACTCAGGAGGGAATTAAATAAATTTAAGTTTTTGTTTGATTTTGCCGATAGGTGAGGTAAGATAATAATACGAGGAGAAGGACAAATGAAAATATCTGATCTCAAAGATGCAAGCGCGCAAGTGATCCAGCAGTATCAGAAAAGTGACAATTCCGCTGTAAGTTCTGATAAGCAGGTCACGGGTGCGCCATCAAATCCGGAAGAAAAGGTTGATCTTTCCACCAAGGCAAAAGACATTCAGCAGGCGAAAAATGCGTTGAACAGTTTACCTGATGTACGTGAAGAAAAAGTGCAGGAAATTAAAGCTCAGGTAGAAAAGGGAACATACAACGTTAATGCGGAAAAGATTGCTGATAAGATGGTGAAAGAGTCAATCGTTGATATTTTTGCCTGAAAACGGCGGCAAAAATTTTCAAAATAAATTTAAGTGCCCATCTTTAAATCTTCGCTCAGACGGAATTAAATCTGCAAAATTCTTTTCTGCAATCGCGTTTAAAAGTGCGAAAACGTTAATCCTGCCAATTTAATTACAATAAGGATATTAAAATGTTAGAGCATAATATTACTTTGACTGACTGTTGCGAAGAAGATTTGGGTAAAGCTTTTATCTCACTTGCCGCTGTATTAAATAAAGAATTGGCAATATATCAAGAGTTGAAAGATTTTATTATAGGCGAGAAAAAAATACTGATTAAGCCTTCTTTGGAGGTTCTAAGCGAAAGTAATGCCCGTAAAGAAAACATAATCCTGAAGGTGCGGATGTTGGAAGCGACAAGAATGAATATTTTAAAGAAAATTGCCCGTAATCTCGAATTAAAAATAGATGAGATCAATCTTGCGGCAATGGCTAGTTATGCCGCAATTGAGCAAAGGCAGGAAATAGAGGAATCTAGAAAGAAAATAGTGTTGATTTCCGGGGAAATAAGAACGTTAAATGAGAGCAACAAGGTTTTGGTGGGACCATCCCTAGCTAATATGAAATGGTCGCTTGATTTTATCAGTTCGCTAATGGCACAAGTACCAGTTTACCTGGAGAGCGGTAAAATAAAGTCTTTTCAAGGTAATGGGAAGTTTCTGCGTGTCGAGGGTTGAAGCAAATTTAGTTCAATTCAATCATATTAATTTCAATTTTGCTCTCAGCGGTAAACAAGAAAATATATTAAATATTATCAATATCTTGGTTATTAATTACCAAAAGCGGCTAAAGTTTTATTCTAGTTTGCCGATAGTGTAAAAAGAGATACCTCATAGAGGAGGGTTAAATGACAATTACATCTTATCAAGTGGACAGCGTGCTAAATGCGTACACCAAGCAAAATAAAATAAAAATTAGCAGTACTGCGCCTAAAGAAAATGTACCAGAAAGTAAATATAAAGATATTGTCTCGTTATCAGCGAAAGACGACAGCAAAGCGAAGGAGTTTGATATTATAAGTTATAACATTCGTGATGTTATCTTGAAGGATAATAGGAGCTCATCTTAAGGCCTTTATCGTCTTTTGCCTACCAGTGAAATAGTATACTCTCAAAAGAATAGTTTTTTTGCGTGCAAAGGTCCGAACTGTAATGGCCAAGAAAACGTCGGTTGAAAAAAATTATAAAACGCGGAAAAAAATACTGGTCGTTGATGATTATCTGCCAACTAGACGACTAATCATAGATGCCTTAAATCAATCTTCTCATTATGAAATTAGCGAAGCGGGAAATGGTAAAGATGCCATTGGGCTTTTCGATACAAATGACTATGATCTGGTTATCAGCGATATTATGATGCCCGGAATGAGCGGAATGGATTTACTGCACAAAATTCGTGAGAAAAGCCCTGCTGCTGCTGTTATTATGATTACAGGCAATCCTACCACCGACCTGACTGTAAGCGCCATCAAAAAAGGAGCAGTAGATTTCATTACCAAACCTTTTGATATTGATGACTTGCTTTATAAAGTGGATATCCACTTAAGACAAAACGAAATGTTGTCTGGAGAAAACGCTGATATTATTTTAGAGAAGACCAGATTAAGCGACAAGACAGCTGACCTTTCCAAGCAAGAATATATATATGATTCGATAGATGATTCTCCGACGGATAATGATATAATTTTTCAGAAGATAGCGGAGCTGGCTCTTAAGCTTGTTGACGGAGAAGTATGCTCGATTTTTCTTTTCGACAAGCAGGATAATGAATTTCAGCCCAAAGTAGTTTGTGGAGATACCGCGGACGTTCATCATAATTATATTAGTAATCCGGTGCTCAAAATTATATTTGACGACGTCATTGAACGTAAGGAAGCAATTTTAATAAACTCAAATGAGAATCCGGAAGTGTCTCCATCGTTGATCTGTGCCCCACTGATGATTCGCAATTCAATTCTTGGCATATTAAGCATCCGCAAAAAGAAGAATAGGGAAGTATTCAACAAAAAGGATCTACACCATATTTTAAGCCTGACCAAACGCGCATCCTTAAATCTGGAAAATAAGATTCTTTATGAAAGTATCTATTCCAATATTCTGGATACTTTAAAATCGTTGATATCTTCTATTGAAGCGCGTGACCACTACACAGAACAACATTGCCAGCGTGTAACGGAATTGTCCATAAGAATAGCTGCCAGTATGCATTGTTCAGAAAAAGACATAGAGAGCTTGAAGATTGCCGGTATTCTCCACGATGTTGGAAAAATTGCAGTTCCGGACAGTATCTTATTAAAGCCAGATATACTGACACAAGAAGAATACCTGATCATCAAAAATCATCCTGCAATTGGAGAAAATATTCTCAAACCGGTTGTTTTGCTGGATAAAGAGAGAAAAATAATTCAATGCCATCACGAAAGGTGGGACGGGAAAGGTTATCCACTGGGAATCAGTGGCAACGACATTCCATTTCTTGCCCGCATTTTAGCAGTTGCTGATTCGTTTGACGCCATGACTAACAATCGCCCATACCGCATGGCGTTACCTATAGAAAAAGCAGTCGAAGAATTAATCAAAAATAAAAATACTCAGTTCGATCCTGATATAGTCGAAGCATCCATTAAAATCATTTAATCTGACCATCAATCTCAAAATGGCACGATAATTGTTTATTTTCTTTGCAATACAGGAGGAAATTACGACTTTGCCAGTTAATCATATAGTGAGTTATGTAGCTTTGGCCAGTAAGGCAAGACTTGATTCTGTTAAAGGCCAGGTAAATGTCACAAACAATCGGGAAATATTTAGTGATATTTTACAGGAAGCCCTCAAAGAGCCAAATAGTCTGGCGGCTACGACTGAAGCGGTTCCTTTAGACAAAAACCAGATCGAGTTTATGATTAAAAATTTACAAATACAGATGAATCGGCAACTTTTCAATATTGTTTTTAATAGTCCTGAAGAAGGAACAAATTTTCTTCCATCAAAAATAATGTCTGATTATGGGGCATTAAAAAACATAGCTATATTGGATGCGTCAATAAACCGTCAGATTTCGCCAAAAAACAATGTCCAAAAGCAGGATATTAATCTGGAGAGCATTATTGAGAAGGCGGCACGTAAATATGATCTAGATGCTGATCTGATCAGAGCAGTAATAAAAGCCGAAAGCAACTTTGATCCGCAGGCGACCTCGTCTAAGGGAGCAATGGGCTTGATGCAGTTGATGCCGGAAACTGCAAAGGATCTTGGTGTTAAAAACGCCTATGATGTCAAGCAAAATGTGTTGGCAGGAACGAGTTACCTGAAATCTTTGCTGGATCGTTATGACGGTAAGATAAATCTGGCGTTGGCTGCCTATAACTGGGGAATGGGCAATCTGGAGAGAAGTCCAGACAATTTGCCTGATGAAACCATCAATTATATAGCCCGCGTAAACAACTACCTGAAAAATATAAAAGAGTAGGCACGGCAAAGAATTCATACTGTTTTTTCTTGAGCACTCATCATTTTAAGGATTTACAAAGACGACCACTCGAGTTGTTGTAAAAGAAAAGCTAGAATTGTGGATATTTAAAAAACAATTTTATCCGGAGACCTTCTTTCAGGCACATATTTATGGGGAATTTTGTCTTCATTCCACTGGCTGGATACATACAAATTGCAATAGCAACTGCCGTAATCTTTCACGTCATCCTGCCTGTAAATACAGGGGCACATTATGTCTTGATCATTTTCGCGATTGCCAGAGGCCAGGCGACAGGGGCAGGATGTATAACCATATCGACCTTTAATAACTAACAGGTCTTGCAGAATGGACAGAACCCAATCTTTATCTTTATTAAAGAAATAACCTTTTGGTTCTTGAGCCTTCTTTAGCATTTCGTACAGTTCGGCAGGTTGCATCAGATACCTAAAGCCTTTCGGATATCATCCTCTTTAAAGCCAATAATAATTTTGTCGCCAATGATAATAGTCGGAAAAGAGCGTTGAGGATTGTATTGAACCACGTCCTCTAAAATTTTTTCTCTTTCCGTGCCCTGAAACTGATCTACATCTACAAACTCAAATTTAATGCCATTATCATTCAGGAATTTCTTTGCAGCCTTACAATGACTGCACGTGCTTAACGTGAAAATTTTAACTTTTGGCGGCATTTTTAAATCCCCCTGTTATTTTCTTGTAAAATATACTTCTTTCACAGATCATGTCAAGTTGATAGTTCAATAGGGTCAATCCAGTATTATCAGGGGATTTGCGGATGCTCTTAGTGTGGGTGTTTTGATTAAGCTAAGTCATTAATTTTAGTTTGGATTAGAAGTGACTATAATCCTTAAGTCTTCTAAGATGGGCAATGCGAAGTCCTTTTTATGCCCTTTCTGCTCCTCCTTGGGAACATTCTTTGTGGTCACGCTGAAGGTGTCAGTTGCTCCTCCAATGGTCAGTTTTGCATTAATTGTCGTTGAGTAGTTCTCTGATGAAGTCAGTTGAACAGTTACGGTAGAGCCATCGCGTACAGTGCCATTGGTGCTCGTATATGATCCGCCATTGATGGAGTATGCGCCGCCGGTGATAGAAATGGGTGACGCTGCATTGATGCCGGATACATTTACGAGATTGGACTTGAACGCTGTATTCAAGGCCACACCTGTCCTATCAGCTAAGGTGAATTTGGCAGGCGTGACATCCGTTTGAGTGGTCAGAATAACTGTTTCCGTCCATGTTTCAAAGCCAGAGGAAACGAGTTCTTCATAACTGCGGGTTTTATAACCTTCAGTATACCAGGGGTCAATAAAAGTAACCATTCCGTCTTCAATGCCAACACCGACAACAAAATGGTCTTCTCCGATAAGCCTCACCAGGTAAATGATGAATGGCCGATTAGCTTCAATTTGTTTTGTAGCTTCTTCCAAGGTAAGGGCAGCGGGATGTCCGTAGCTGTTTACTCCCCAATTTTGTAGAATGTCCACGATACTTCCGGTTTGCCCATAATTATAATTACCATAGTTGCAGC
>JBAXON010000103.1:0-10349 GCA_037133255.1 Deltaproteobacteria bacterium | reverse complement strand
AAGTTTAGTTGTCTTCGGGGCTTCGACTACAAAAATGAATCTGGGACAAATCGTTCTGCTTAATAACAAACAAGTCGGCTATGAAGGCGCTCTTTACGGAGTCGGCAGCAAAGCAGGAGATATAAATGTTGTGCCCGTTTATACGGACGTTGCCGATCTTCCGGAAACTCCTGATGTCGCCATCTTTTTAACGCCGGCCAAAACCATCCCTGCCCTTATGGAAGCCTGCGGCCAAAAGGGAATTCAGCGGATTGTCATTGAATCGGGAGGATTTAGCGAATACTCTTCCGGCGATTACTCGCTGGAAAAAGAAGTGCTCAAAGTTGCCGAAAAATACGGCATGAAAGTTATCGGCCCAAACTGTGTCGGCACCGTAAATTATGATATCAAAATGATGATGCCATTTACATTTTTTCAGGATACTCCAACCGGTGGCCGCGTCGGGCTCATTGCCCAAAGTGGCGGAGTTGGAGCGACTTACCTGCGCGCCTTCAGCGGTTACGGCATTACGCCCGGAAAATTTGTGGCAACAGGCAACAAGCTTCAGCTCGACGAAGTTGATTTCCTGGAATATCTTCTACATGATGACAAGACCGAAATAGTCACCGTTTACCTTGAAGGTTTCAAAAGAGGAAGAGCCTTTTTTGATCTGGCCATGCAATCGGAAAAACCGATACTAGTCCAAAAAGCCAACCGCAGTGCCTTAAGCGCAAAGATTGCCCAATCGCACACCACCGCGCTGTCGAATAACGATGAAGTGGTCGAGAGTTCTTTTCGTCAGGCTGCGGTAATCCGCATTGAAGATGAGATGGATTTAATTAACGCCATCCGGGTTGTCCGCCTCCCGCTGATGAAGGGACGCCGCGTTGCTGTCCTTTCGCGCTCCGGCGGTCACGCGGTTCTTTCCGCTGATGCCTGCGCCAAATATGGTTTTGATATCAACCCCTTCCCGCCGGTATTTATTGAAAAGCTTAAGACCATTTATAATACCCGTATCATTGCCCACCAGAATCCTCTGGATCTGGGAGAAATCTTTGACTACACAATATTCACCGCTATCCTGGAGGAAGTTTTGAAGCTGCCGAATTATGACGGCGTTTTGTTCAATCATGTATATTCCGCTCACTTTGAGGCGGAAATGTCACGGACTTTCCTCACCGGTGTGGAAAGGCTTGTTACTCAATATCAAAAACCTGTCTGCCTGGCCATGATTTCCGCCCGCGAGGAAATTCTTGATATTTCGCAAAATCACCCCTACCCTACTTTCACATCGCCCCTGGAGGCTGCCTCCGCTCTTCATGTTTCATTAAATTATTATGAGCGAAAAAAAGCGCGTGATGCCAGAGGCAAGGTTCCATCTTACGATGTTGACATGAACTCGATTTCTGAAATCAGAGAACGCTGCGTGCCCGAAGCGCGTATCCCCCTTACAGATGAAGCTCTGAGCATTTGTCGTGCTGCCGGATTGCAGCCGGTAAAAAGTATGGTCATCAAAAATGCTAAATCCGTAGGACGCACCCCGATTAAATACCCTGTGGCCTTGAAGCTACTGTCGCGCAATGCCTCTCATAAATCCGATGTCGGTGGCGTGCTGATAAATATCGTTAGCAGAAAAGCTCTGCTTACGTCCATTGCCGAAATGGAAAAAACATTGAAACGTCTGAAGCCGCGCCCTGTAATCGATGGCTTTCTGGCTCAGGAAATGGCGCCCCCGGGCATCGAATGTTTTGTCGGCGGCAGGCGGGATCAAGCATTCGGCCATATTGTTATTGTCGGGTTGGGAGGAATCTTCATTGAGATATTTAAGGATACGGCTATTGCCCTGGCACCGGTGACAAAAAAGGAGGCCGCTGATATGCTCAAAGAACTTAAGGCCTATCCACTTCTTCAGGGAGTTCGAGGCAAGGGGAAGGCCGATATAAAAGCTTTGATCGAGGTTATCTGCCGCGTATCAACACTTTTGACAAAATGTCCGGAGATAAGCGAAATGGATCTCAATCCTGTAATTGTCCATCCTGATGGGCAGGGCGTCTCGATTGTTGATGCACGGGTTTTTTTCTAAGACACGATAAAGGTTGAAGCAAGAAAATATCTTCAGACGCCTTATGTACCAGCAAAAATAATATGAGAAATTTGTGAGCTTAAGATTATGACTATGAAAACTTTCTTTAGATCATCCAATATGACGAAAAAAGCAATCTTTTTGGGTTTATCTTTATTTATCTTCATGCAAGCCGAGAGCTGCGCCCCTTTGAGACAAACAGATTCACCCGTTTCCCCTAAAGCCCAATGCCTGCCTGACTTTCCAGATAAAGACAACTGGTACGGCGGGGATGGAGCCTACTCCATTGCTCTGGATAAAGAGCGCACCCTCTGGCTTTTTGGCGATACATTTGTGGCAAGTGAGCAGGGTAGAAAAGATCGTATCGGCATGGACGTGGTCATGGGAACAACAATGGCTATTTCCACCTGCGGGGAAAACGGACAATTTCAAATTAAATATTTTTTAAAAGAAAAAAATGGCAAGTTCTTGTCTTCATTTGGCGAAAAAGAATGGCTGTGGCCGCAAGACCCTTTTATTGTCAATCAAGTGTTATATGTCCCCTTGCTGGTGGTCAAAGCCATGCTTGATTTAAGCGAACCCCTTAATTTCAAGATTGTCCGGCACAAATTTGCCCGCATAAAAAATTATACGCTGCCGGATCCCAATCAATGGATTGTCGATTATATTGACTTAAAAGAAGCAATTCCGCCGGGCATTGAAGCCTTTGCAACTACTTCTGTCCTCTTTCAGAATTATGTCTATTTCTACCCACTTTACACTACCGTGAAGAAAACCGGCAAGACTTCCGGCAATATCCTGGTTCGTGTGCCGTTTGATAAATTCGATAATCCAGTTAATTTCATGGAGTATTTAAACAAAAGCGGAAAATGGGAAAAGGGACTCGCCCCCACTCGAGCCATGGTCGTCCTTCCCGCCGGTGTTTCCGAGCTGAGCGTCAGATACCACACTGATGAGAATAAATGGATCGCCGTTTATATGTCCTCTATAATTACTGGAAATCAGCTTTTGTATCAGAGCGCGGACAAACTGGAAGGCCCCTGGAGCAAACCGGTTGTGCTTATAGCAACGATACCTGAAGTTGACCCCAAGAACCCCCGCTATGACAAAAATAATTTTTGCTATGCCGGTAAAGAGCACATTGGATTTGCGCATCAGGGAAATCTTGTGGTGACTTACGTCTGCAATTCAGCCGAAAACTTTCAAAAGAAAAATAATTTCATCCGCCGCAATCTTTTTCTCTATCGCCCCGTTGTGAAAACTATCAGATACTAATATCAGGTTGTAAAATAATCCTTGATTTCTATGGAAGTTCAGTATAAAAGCCACCATCTTAAATTTTAGGACTCCCCTTGCCTGTGGCTATGACCATGGGCTTTAGAGCCGAAAGGAGAAAATTTTGAAAAGATACGAAGTTGTAGTAATAGTCAAATCTGATCTGACTGAGGACGACAATATTGCCCTGATTGATCGCAGCCAGGCAATTATCACCGATCGTAAAGGTGTTATTGCAAAAGTCGACAAATGGGGTAAAAGACGTCTTGCCTACGAAATCAACAAACAAAAAGATGGTTTTTATTTTCTCATCGATTTTGCCGGTGATGGACCCATTGTCGCTGAACTTGAAAGAAATTTCAAAATCGACGACCGTATTCTGAAGTTCATGACGGTAAAAAAAGAAGGCGCCACCACGCGCGAAACCATCGATGCTGAATTTGCTGCCGCTGAAGTTAAGCGCACACAGATTCGCATTGAACCCGATACCTCAGGCGCAAACAGGGAAGAAAAACCTTCCTCAGACGTAAAGCCACAAAGAATTTCATTTAAAAAACCTGAGACTAAAGAAGAAATCCCGGCGAAGGGGGAATAAACAATGGCAATAACCAACACAGACCGACCGAATAGGCCGCCACAGAAAAAGTTTTTCCACAGGAAAAAGTTTTGCCGCTTTTGCACTGATTCTAATGTCAAAATTGATTACAAGATCCCTGCCATTCTCGGTAGTTATGTGACCGAAAGAGGCAAGATTATGCCGCGTAGAATCACTGGTAATTGCGCCAGCCATCAAAGAGAGATGACTGTGGCAATCAAGCGCGCCCGTACAATCGCGATTATGCCTTTTGTCACCGCTGAAGGAAGATAATAGCAAGTTGCTTTCAAAAAATGAACTATGATTTTTTGAAAGCTTACTTGGTATTATACCAGGTAAATCAACCTTTTAATGTTTGATAGCCACTTGGTATAAAGGCAATCTTAAAATTGATCCGCCGGCCTTTTCTTCTTAAGGAAAAGGCCGGCGATTCTTTTCCGGTTATATCATTGCATTAAGACAATTTAACATTTGCCGGGTTATTCGCCTTGAAAAAATTTGATTTATTAATTCTCAAAAGCTCGATTAGTAAACAATTATTAATCATTGTTTTTTTTATTTTTTCCGCCGTTTTTATTCCTTTTTTGGGGCCTTTTTGTCTAATCCTGTTTCCTGTGATTCTTTTTACACTTGGCACAATTAACGGCGAATTTAAAACAGCTACGGCTTTTTTTATTTCGAGCCTGCTGCTTTTGATTTTATTTTTGTTATTGCATCAGGGCAATCCCCTGCTTCCTATTGTAACCATGGGGCTTGCAGGTCTGCTTATCGCGCGACTTGCGACCCTGAACAAATCCGTAGAAAAAGTAATAGCCTACCCTGCCCTGCTGATAATCGCGGCCATCTGCTTCTATTTTATTTACATTGGTTTCGAGCAATCAATGCATCCCTGGCAGCTAATACGGAAATATATTGCCTCCATGATTGACGCCAACATAAAATTATACAGCCAATTGCCGCTGGCAAAAGAAGATATTGATTTCATTAAAAGTAATCAGGAAAGTATTACCACTGGTTTCACTATGATTTTCCCTTCTTTGATCACCATTATTTCAATATTTATTGTTTGGATTAATGTCCTCATCGGGAAAAATGTTTTAAGTAGTGCCGGTCTTTCCCGCACTAACCTGACGATGCTTGCGGATTGGAAGACACCGGACTTTTTTATCTGGTTTTTTATTATCTCTGGCGGTCTTAATTTTATTCCAAACGGGAATGTCAAATTTTTAGCGTTAAATTCATTCTTGATTATTTGTTTTATTTATCTGCTGCAAGGGTTCGCCATTGTCAGCTTCATCTTTCAGAGCAAAAATGTTCCATCCATCTTCCGTTTTCTTTTTTATTTTTTCATTGCAGTTCAACAATTTCTTATGATACCAATAGCCACTGCCGGATTATTTGATATCTGGGTTGATTTTCGAAAATTTTTCCGCAAAGATGAGAAAACCGAAATTGTATCTTAAATATTTAACAAAAGGAGGTTTTTAATGAAGGTTATTTTAAAGCAAAACGTACCTTCTCTGGGAAAAGCCGGAGATTTAATTAAAGTCAATGACGGCTATGCCCGCAATTTGTTAATTCCGAAAGGCTTGGCCATCGAAGCAAACGAGAAAAATATAAAAACTCTGCAACACGAAAAAAACAATATTTTACAAAAAACGCAAAAAGAGCATAAAACCGCGGAGGATCTGGCTTTAGCCCTGGCCAAAGTGACTCTCACTCTGTCCCGTAAAGTCGGTGATCAGGATAAAATTTTTGGTTCAGTCACAACCAAAGACATCGAATCTGCTCTCAAAGACAAAGGCTATGAAATTGACAGAAAAATGATTGTCCATGATGAGCAGATTAAATCGCTGGGAGAATTTAAAATCAAAATCAAGTTACTCTCCGGCGTGGATACTGAACTTAAACTAATCGTTACTGGCGAATAAAAAATGCGCGATATTGATCCATCTTCATACAAAATTCCACCGCAAAATCTGGAAGCGGAGCAGTCTATCCTTGGGGGAATTCTCCTGGAAAACAGCTCGATAAACAGCGCGTTGGAAATTCTATCTAAAGATGATTTTTACAACGAGGCTCACCGGAAGATATTTAAAACCATAATCGAGCTTTCCGAAAAAAATGATCCGGTTGATCTGATCACTTTAAGCAGTGCTCTGAAAGATAAAGGCCTGCTGGATTCAGTCGGAGGGACTTCTTATCTGGCATCACTTGTGGATAATGTTCCTTCAGCGGCAAACGTCGTCAATTACGCTAAAATTGTTAAAGAGAAAGCAATTCTGCGTGGGTTGATCGGCTCGGCAACGCATATTATTGACAGCTGTTACGAGACAGGCTCTGATGTTGATGTGGTTTTGGATAAAGCGGAACACAGCATTTTTGAAATCTCGCAAAACAAGGTTCGTCCTTCTTTTTATTCGATTAAGGAAATTGTCAAGGATAGTTTCCTTGCGATTGAAGGCATTTACACCCGCAAGGGACTTTATACCGGCGTGGAAACCGGTTTTGGAAAGATTGACGATTTGACTTCCGGTTTGCAGCCATCCGATCTGATCATTATTGCCGGACGACCCAGCATGGGGAAAACCGCCTTTGCCTTGAACATTGCCCAATTCGCCGCAATGGAAAATAAGATCCCTGTAGCCATTTTTTCTTTGGAAATGTCCAAGGAGCAGCTTGGTTTCCGCTTGCTTGCCTCTGAAGCAAAAGTCGATTCGCAGCGCCTGAGAAAAGGTCAGTTAGGTGAAATTGACTGGCCGAAATTGACTACTGCTGCCGGACAATTATCTGAGGCACCTATCTATATTGATGACACAGCCGCCATCACAGTACTGGAAATGAAAGCCAAATCACGTAGGCTTTCAGCCGAATCGGGACTGGGTTTAATTGTAGTGGACTATATACAATTAATGCGGGCCGATGGCTTCCGCGACAACCGGGAACAGGAGATATCGGCAATCAGCCGTTCATTAAAGGCTCTGGCCAAAGAATTGAAAGTCCCGGTTATTGCTCTTTCCCAGCTCAATCGCCAAGTGGAAAGCCGCACCAACCGACGTCCGCAGATGGCGGATTTGCGCGAATCAGGTGCTATCGAGCAGGATGCTGACGTGATCGCTTTTATCTATCGCGATGAAGTGTACAATAAATCGGATGACAATCCGGAAAAAGGAACTGCGGAAATCATCATCGCCAAACAGAGAAACGGTCCCACCGATACCGTCAAACTGGCTTTCCTGGAAAAATTTACCAGCTTCGAAAATCTTGCTCATGCCGAAGGCTCACACTATACAGCAGGAGGTTAGTAAAATGGCCAAAGCGAAGGTAATTATCAAAAAACTCCGTGCCCCGCACCAGCAAGAGAGCCTGATCAACTATCTGCCGCTAAATGAAAAGATGGTTTCCGAAATCCGCCGCGCCGTTGGGGAGATTTTTAACGAGCTGGGAGGCGCCGCGCTTCTCAAATCCAGCGGTGCTGTTTATATCAAACCCAACGCCATCGACGCCAAGGCGTACACTCACACACGCATTGAGGTGCTGAAGGCCGTAATTGAATACTGGCAGCAGGCAGGCGCGAAGAAAATCTATGTCCTGGAAAATTCCACCCAGGCCAACTACACGCGCGTTGTTTTCGCCGTGAACGGCTACGCGAAGCTCTGCCGCCAGACAGGCGCCGTGCCAATTTATCTCGATGAGGAAAAGACACGGACATTCAAGTTTTCCGGCCGTAACCCGGCAGGAAAGGACAATCCCAATGGCTACGACCTTACGACCTGCGCGTTTCCTCTCACCGTGGCAGAGAAACTCATCGATGGCGCAAGCGAAAATCTTTACATAGACCTGCCCAAGCTCAAAACTCATTCCATGGCCGGAGTCACACTGGGGGTAAAAAATCAGTGGGGCTTTCCCACACACACCAGCCGCGGGGTTGACCACAATTACAATCTCTTCTCGAAGCTGGCCGACGTCCTATCCCTGGTGCGACCAGACGTCACCCTGATCGAGGGCGTCGAAGGAACCATCTACGGCCACTATCCGGTTACATCAAAGGCCGATACCTGCGTGAAACCTTTTCGCGTGCTGATCGGCAGCAAAAACGTGGTCGCCGCCGATATCGTCGGAAGCAAGATTTTCGGCCTGGGACTTGAGGATGTTCCCCATCTCAAGGAAGCTTTGGCCAGGGGCCTGGGCGATGGCGTAAGTGGACTTGACGACATTGAATGCATAGGCGATATTACCTCTCTTGACGGTATCGATCTTATTGGCGACATGCCTCCTGAAGGCAAATATCCAACAGACCTCTACGAATCCTACCCCGATAATGTCAAAATGATTGTGGGAAAGACGATGGCCTGCCGCGAGGGCTGCACGAATAATCCCAAGACGCTCCTGCAGGTTCTCCATTACGACTATCAGGGGAAAGGCGGATGGACGCTCATTATGGGCAAGGGATTTGATCCGGCAGAGATCGACGCCTTGCAGGGACGGGTGCTGATTGTCGGCTACTGTGCCATAGAAGAGATTGGTGAGCGCCTCATAAAGAGGCTGGGGCGAAGAAAAGTATATCTCAGCGGTGAGTGCAACGACCTTTGTTCTACGGTCAACGCCATGTGCCACTTGATGAAGGTGAACCCCCTGGTCTTTCTTAATCAGAATTTGATAGCTGCCCTGATTGCATTTGCTGTAGCCATGCTGAAGGGATCGAACTCGCGAGTACCTAACCCATTCTGCCACATCTTCAAGGTAGTCTAAATCGCATCTCACATTTTATAAACAAGATTTCCTTGACATACAAGTCCGAGTTTCTTATAGTTCAACTGTAAACAGGCAAAACCTTGCCAAATATTCTTCAAGTACAGACAGGATGTAATTAACGAGGAGGATTTTTATGCTGAAAAAATACGAGTTGCTAAGCGAGCAGGTCAACCTGACAAGGGCATTAATGGCAAGATTAGTTATTTACAGGTACTTAAACAGGACAAATCTGATTTGCTATTCCGAACTTTCCAGACTCATCGGCTGCGAGGCATACATTAAGCATGAAAACCACAATCCGACCGGATCATTCAAGATAAGAGGGGCGCTAAATTTCGTTCATCACATGTCCAGAGAAGAGCTGGAAAGCGGAATCCTTGTCGCAACTCGCGGCAACCACGGCCTGGCTATGGCCTGGGCGGGACAATTGTTCCATGTGCCCTGCACGGTTGTCGTACCGGAAAACAACAATCCTGAAATCAACAGGACAATAGAAAGCTACGGCGCAGAACTTATTGTCCACGGGGAAGACTTCTATGACGCGCAATCATACTGCGATGAGCTTGCGGACAGTGCAGGTTATTACTATGTCCAGCAGGGCAACGAACCTGAAATCCTGAACGGCCTTGCCACCATGGGGCTGGAGATACTGGAGGACCTGCCAGAAGTAGATACAATTATTTGTCCTATCGGCGGCGGTGCAGGCTGCGCATCGCTTGTAAAAACCGCGCGCGCATTCAAGCCCACAATCGAGATAATTGGCGTAGAGGCACAAAATGTTCCATCTTTTTATAATTCATGGAAGAACAAAGAAATTGTAACTCTCGATGATGCCCATACGATTGCAGACGGCCTTGCCGCAAGAAGTGTCTTCCATCTGCCTTATACCATTCTCAAGGATACCATAAGTGATGTAGTGCTGCTGACTGAAGACGAGATTCTGGAAGGGATTAGAATGGCGCTGACCACCACGCATAATCTGTCCTGCGGCGCGGGCGCGGTTTCTTTGATGGCCGCTTATAAGATAAAGGATCGTCTTGCAGGCAAGAAAGTGGTGATGATCATGTCCGGCGGCAACCTGAATATGGATACCCTGAAAACAGCGCTTGGATGCTAACAGCCGCAACAATGACTTGATGATGTATCCCGATTGACTTGGCATCCTTGCTCATTTTTTATCTCCTTTATCATTTAATGCTTAATGTCAAATGTTCTTTTTGATAAGAACCTCCCTTGCAACATCAAAATTATACCAAGACAAATAAATTTTCATGTCTAAGCGCAAACAGGGCCACACCTGTCCTATCCGCTAAGGTAATTTGGCAGGCGTGACATCCGCTTTGGTGGTCAGAATAATTGTTTCCTTCCATGTTCCAAAGCCGGAGGAAACGACTTCGTCAAAACTGCGGGTTCTATAACCTTTAGTATACAAGGGGTCAATAAAAGTAAGCATTCCATCTTTAATGCCAACACCGACAATAAAATGGTCTTCTCCGATAGGCCTCACCATGTAAATGATGAATGGCCGATTAGCTTCAATTAGTTTTGTAGCTTCTTCCAAGGTAAGGGCAGCGGGATATCCGTAACTGCTCACTCCCCAATTTTGCAGAATGTCCACGATACTTCCGGTTTGCCCATAATTATAATTACCATAGTTGCAGC
>JBAXON010000102.1:0-10371 GCA_037133255.1 Deltaproteobacteria bacterium | reverse complement strand
TTCCCCTGATCGGCAATCACGACACTTCTCAAAGGTTTCAAATATTCCCAGCGGAAAGAGTCGGGAGCAACATAATAAAACCTGCCTTCTGAAATAAGCGGTTTAACCAATATTTTCATAAACTTTTTCTGCACAAAACGGGCTTGAATAGTCTGAATATTGGCTGATTCCCTGCGCAATTGCTCAAAGCTATCCGCAAAGGCCGCTAAAGGCAGACTCAACATTAAAAGGGAGCAAACTATAATGTAAAAAGATCCGAGCAAAGCCAGACGAATACGCATCAGCACATACCACCGTTAATCCCTATCACTTGACCCGTGATATAGGAAGCATCGTCGGAACATAAAAACCGGATAACACGTGACACCTCTTCTGGTTTACCTACTCGCGCCATAGGAATTACTTTTTTAATTTCCGCAATTGGCGCACCTACAATCATATCTGTTTCAATCGGACCCGGAGCAACAACATTAACTCGAATGTTAAAACGAGCTACTTCCGTAGAAAGAGCACGGGAAGCCGCGTTTAGTCCGGCCTTGGCTGCCGCGTAATTTGTTTGACCGCGGTTCGGCATCAATGCCGATACTGAAGAAACAGAAACAATAGAACCCTTTTTACGTTTGATCATTTCGCGAATAATTGGCTTGGTAACATTATAAAAACCCTTGAGCGTTGTATCGATCACAGAGCTCCACTCTTCCTCGCTCAACATGAGAAAAAGGCCATCGGCGTTAATCCCAGCATTGTTCACAAGTACTTGAATGTTTTTATGGCGATCAACAATGGAGCTGATACACTCTTTTGTCTGAACATGGTCAGCGACGTCAAACTTGATAATCTCTCCGTCGCCACCGGCATCCCGAACCTGCTTTAGTGTTTCGGCTGCCGCTGCTTCATTGGAGTTATAATTTATAATCACAAAATAACCTGCCGCGGATAACTCGACGGCCGTCGCTCGGCCGATGCCTCTGCTTGCGCCTGTAATTATGGCTACTTTTTTCTCATCCATTTTCTTATTACACTCCTTAAAATATTTTTAAATTATTATTCTCATCCATACGCAGGGCCTGAAGAACCGCTACGACTAACACATCTTCACCGCATTTAACCGTTCCCTCAATAACCCCATAATTATCAAATGAATACATGCTTTTAACTGATACAACCACTCGAGTATTCACCGGGATCTTCGCCTGCTTAAATTCCGCGTTTTTAATGCCGACAAGCCACCCTTTAACGCCGGGCTTCCCCTGTTTTTTCTTTTTGTAACCTTCAACCAATGCAGCAGTCTGGGCAATAGCTTCTATTAAAATCAGCGAATTTACCCCATTCCCATCGAAAAGAGGCCAGTTTGATTTTACCACAGCACCGGTAATAGCGCAATCATCAGCAATCTCAATCACTTCACTGATAATCCGGATCGGCTCACGATGGGGAATTAATTCTTCAATATTGATCATAGGCCTGCTCCAATTTTTATTTAATCATATATCCTGATTATGTAAAAAACCAGCATTGATTTATTTCTTTTTTTCAGTTAAATAGTTGCCAAGTTATTTGGAGAAATTTACCTGAAATATGACTGATACGAATAAGGACTACTTTATTAATTCATATAAGAAAATTTTGGCGCCCTCAAAAACTCTTTGCCAGAAGGATTTTACCTTTTCCGGATATAGCTATGGAGAGGTATTTGAGTTGGCCTCAGGCCTGAAAAACACTTTGGCCAAAAGTGGCAAAGACAATACCCTTTGCCTTTGCACGGAAAATAAGGCAGTCCTTGCCGCCTGCATTCTGGCATCGCTTGCCGGATCGTGTCGGTTGATTCTTCCTTATGCATTCTCCGCTCATGCTTTATCTGAGATGTATGAAGCTGTGGGATTTGCATACGCCATTGCCGATCACCCCGAAGAAATGCCTGCCGCAGTGGAAATAATTACCCCTCTTGCCGGTAAAATATCAGCTATTGATCCTGCGGAAATCCGCGATCCTGATGTGCCGTTTCTTCAGCTTTTTACCGGAGGATCAACGGGAAAGCCAAAGGTCTGGTCAAAATCACCGCGTAATTTGTTTGCCGAAGCTTTTTATTTAAAGGAAAAATTTGACCTGTCGGCCAAAGATTTATTTATATCAACCGTGCCACCTTACCATATCTATGGATTGCTTTTTTCCGTTTTAGTACCGTTTGTCGCCGGGGCAAAAGTTTTATCGGACATCTATACATTCCCGCAGGAAATAATCTCTACAACCAATAAGCACAAGGCAACAGTGCTGGTCAGTGTGCCGATTCACTATCGTTCCATGAAAGTTGATAGTTTATCCGCGCCTTCACTGAAAGTTGCTTTTTCTTCTTCCGGAGTTCTGAATCGTTCCGATGCCATACACTTCCAAAACAAAACCGGACTGGGCATAACAGAAATTTACGGTTCCACAGAGACAGGCGGGATTGCCGCACGCAACATCAGTGAACAAACGGAGAGCTGGAAGCCTGCAGACGTGGTTTCATGGAAAATTTCCGGTAAAAGACTGTCTATAAAATCTCCATTTATTTCGGCGGAAATGAAGAAGGATTACGAGGGATACTGCGTGACCGGGGATGAAGTTCAGCCGGATAATGATAATCGCTTTATTCTTCTGGGACGTGCTGATGGTATTGTCAAAGTTGCGGGTAAAAGAGTGGACCTTCTGGATGTGCAAAACAAGATACTGACAATGCCTACTGTAATTGACGCTCTGGTTATCGCGTTACCTGCGGATAAAGGGCGTGAAAGTGTTATTGCCGCTTTAGTTGCCTGCAAATTAGACGAACATCAGCTAAAAAAACTGATGCTGGAAAAACTTGAGCCTTACGCGATGCCGCGCCGGATAAAAATTGTTTCCTCGATTGCCAGAGCCTCTACCGGGAAAATCGACCGCGGGAAAATCGAGCAAATATTTCTTTCTTGAAAAAGCAAAACTGCATATAATCTCGAGTTGCTTTCAAACATTAAGATTTGCATTCTTGAAAACTTACTTGGTATAAACAATAGTCAAATTGGAGGACAGCATTGAAAAAGAAAATTATCATTATTGTGTTTATTATCTTTTTTATCGGGACAGGAGCATTTGTTTATTTCGGTCAGAAAAGCAATCAGCAAAAAGACCTTTCTTATTCCGGCACAATCGAAACAACACAGGCAAAATTATCATTTCAGGTACCCGGACGCGTAGCCCAGGTCAATATTCAGGAAGGGCAGACCGTTACAAAAAACCAGATTATAGTGGTGCTGGACAGGGCGGAATTTGCATCTCGCTATGATCAAGCCAAAGCAAACGCAACAAGTGTTCAGGAAACATTCAAAGATACTAAAAAGAATTACCAACGCTTCGAAGAGCTATTTGGCAAGGGTGTGGTTACAGAAAAAGAACGCGACTCCGTGAAGCTGGCCTATGAAATAGCCAAATCAAGGCTTGCCGAAAGCGAATCCGTTTTAAGCCTGGCTGCAATCCAACTTAGCTACACCCAGTTGAAATCACCGATGGACGGCATAGTAACCAGCCGCAATATAGAGCCAGGTGAAACCGTAAATGCCGGACGCGAAGTAATCACCATTTCCGATCTCTCCCGTGTTGATTTGAAAATATTTGTTGATGAAACAGAAATCGGCAAGGTTAAACCCAACCAGAAAGTTGAAGTGAAAGTAGATACATTTCCAGACAAAAGCTACACAGGATATGTATCTTTCATCTCTCCCGAAGGAGAATTTACGCCAAAAATCATCCAGACAAAAAAAGAACGGGTCAAAATGGTGTATCTGGTTAAGGTATCCATAGTCAATCCCAACTTTGATCTCAAAGCGGGAATGCCAGCTGATGCTTTGCTGGCACAATAGTGAGCGCTTCAATGATCACTCCGCAGAAAAATTCCCAACCCATGGTGGAAGTCAAAAACGTTACTCTGCGCTTTAATCTGCTAGAGGCAGTCAAAGACGTTTCTTTCTCTGTGGATCGCGGCAATATTTTTGGTTTAGTCGGTTCCGACGGCGCCGGTAAATCAACTCTTCTACGGCTGATTGCCACCATGATTAAACCAACGCAGGGAGAAATTCTTGTGGCCGGCCTTAATGTTGTTACCCAGCGGCGAAAAATAAAAAACCTGATTGGTTACATGCCGCAGCGGTTCGGCCTGTATCAGGATCTGACTGTCGATGAGAACATTAATTTTTTTATGGATGTTTTTGGTATAGCGCGCAAAGAAAGAAAAATACGCAAAGATAAGTATCTGGGCTTTTCTAACTTACTGCCCTTTGTGGACAGGCCCGCCGGCAATCTTTCTGGTGGCATGAAACAAAAACTGGGGCTGGCTTGCGTGCTGGTGCATGAGCCGCAACTGCTGATTCTGGATGAACCGACAAACGGCGTAGATCCGGTATCGCGTCATGAATTCTGGGAAATATTGGGCAATATGAAAAAAGAAGGCATGACAATTCTTGTTTCCACAGCCTATCTGGATGAGGGCGAGCGCTGCGATAGTCTGGGATTGATGCATAGTTCCATTCTTCTAGATACAGCAACTCCCGCTATTATTCGCGGCAGTTTTAAAACTCTGGAAGAAGCAATCATTGAACGCATTAAAGAAGTGGATGGAGCGCTGGCGCATGATACCTTCCAATTCTGATTCCATTTCCGTGACGAACCTGGAAAAAAAATTCGGCGCTTTCGTCGCGGTCAACAAGATTACGTTTTCTGTAAAAAAAGGTGAGATATTCGGATTTCTCGGCGCCAACGGCTCCGGCAAGTCCACAACCATCCGCATGCTTTGCGGCATAATCACACCCACATCCGGCGCGGGTTTTGTTGCCGGGCACGACATTATGAGTGAGTCCGAAGAAATCAAGCATTCCATCGGCTATATGTCGCAGAAATTTTCTCTGTATGAAGATTTAACGCCTTATGAAAACCTGCGTTTTTACCTGGGCGTCTACAATGTAGAGGAAGCAAAGTGGGCCGAGCGCATTGACTGGGTTTTAAATATGGCGCGCCTGCAGGATGTGCGCAATCGTCAAACAAAAGAATTACCGCCCGGCTGGCGTCAGCGCCTGGCACTGGGATGCTCGCTGCTACACAAACCGGAGATTTTATTTCTGGATGAGCCGACCTCCGGCGTTGATCCGATTACGCGTCAGCATTTCTGGAATTTTATTCAGCAGCTTGCCCGCGATGGTATTACGGTCTTTGTCACGACGCACTACATGGATGAAGCACGCTTTTGCCAGCGGATTATTATGATCAATGACGGGAAAATTGTAGCCGCGGGCAGTTCCGCGGAAATTATCGCGACGGCCTGTCCTGACTTGCCTCAAGCGGATTTGAATGATGCTTTTATAACCTTAATGACGAGGAAAGAAATTTGAATCCTTTAAGAATTAAAGCCCTCATCCGCAAGGAAATTTATCATTTGCTCCGCGATTACCGCAGCCTTTATCTGGCTTTCGCGATCCCGCTGCTCCTTATTATTCTTTTCGGTTACGCGCTGAGCCTTGATGTGGATAATGTAGAAACGATCGTTGTTGATTACGACAAATCCGAGCTCAGCCGTGATTTTATCAGCAAGCTGGATGCATCTGCCTATTTCCATGTTTCAGAAAGGCTGTCCCGGACAAAAGATGCCATTGATTATCTCGATCATGACCGGACAAAAGTTGCAATTATCATCCCGCCAAATTTCATGAAAAGCATCGGTGCCGACAGGGATACTCCGCTGCAAATCCTTATTGAAGGAAGCGATCCCAATTTCGCCGGTATTATTCGCGGCTACTTGACGTCTTTCACAGAGCAATACAATCAAAAACTGCTTCTTTCTTTTCTTAACCGCCAGGGGATGGATAAAATAAAACCTCCTGTGGATGGCCGCATTCGCATCTGGTTTAATGAAGATCTGGAAAGCCGTAATTTCATTGTGCCCGGCATTATCGCCATTATCATTATGATCGTTGGCGCGCTTTTGACGTCGCTGATCATCGCGCGTGAATATGAAAACGGCACAATGGAGACAATTAAATCACTGCCGGTAAAAGCGGGGGAGTTACTGCTGGGGAAAGCTTTCCCTTATTTTATCATCGGACTGATTGATGTGTTATTAGCGATTCTCTTAGGCCAATTACTATTTGGCGTAGTGATGAAAGGAAGTTTCTGGCTGATGATGGCCGCTACTTCTCTTTATCTGGGCGTGGCGCTAGCTCTGGGCCTGCTTATATCCACAGCGACAAAATCGCAAATGATGGCCAATCAAATGGCGATGATGATCACGTATTTGCCCTCTGTTCTGCTTTCCAATTTTGTTTTTCCCATTGTTAATATGCCGAACGTTTTACAGCTTATTACCTATATCGTTCCGGCAAGATATTACATTGATATTTTAGGCGGCATCTATCTGCGCAATGTCGGGTTTGCCTACTTGTGGCCCAGCATGTTAGTTTTGACTTTGATGTTTTCAGTATTGACAACCGCAAACTACATATTATTAAAAAAGGAAGGACTATGAGCTGGCTGAGAATCAGAGAATTGGTGCGCAAAGAATTCATCCAGCTTTTTCGCGATAAGCGTAACCGGATAGTTCTTTTTGCTGCCCCTTTCATCCAGATGCTAGTTTTTGGCTATGTGGTCAATTATGATATCCGCAATATTAACGTTGCCCTTGTCGATCATTCACATACCTATGAAAGCCACAAACTCGCTGACGCTTTCGAAGGCAGCAGCATTTTCCATATCACCCATCACGCAACCGACGATGACCAGGTAGAAAAGCTCCTGCTGCGGGGAAAAGTTGATATGGGCATTACGATTGGCCCTGATTTCGCGGGTATTATTCGTAAAGGCCAAACAGCTCCCATTCAGATTATTGCCGACGGTTCCATGAGCAATATGGCCTCCATGCGCATGGCTTACACTATCACGGTACTCGACAAATTTAACCGCGACACAATCCGCGAATTGTATCCGCAGCAAATGAACTATGCTAAAATAGATGCGCGCATTCGTACCTGGTATAATCCCAACCTGGATAGCCAATACTTCTTTGTGCCGGGCATTGTCGCCTTTTTAATCATGCTTATTTCCCTGCTTTTAACTTCCATCGCCATCATCCGGGAAAAGGAAGCCGGTACGATGGAACAACTGGTCGTTACTCCACTGAAGGCTTCTGAATTTATTATCGGCAAAACCATTCCTTATATAATAATTTCTCTGGCGCAATTATCCGCGATAATTGTCGTCGCTATTTACTGGTTTGAAATACCGCTAAAAGGCAGTATCGTGCTTTTATTTTTTGCCGCGTGTTTATTTCTGCTGAGTACTTTGGGGGTGGGACTTTTCATTTCCACCATTTCCGCAACACAGCAGCAGGCGATGATGAGCACCTTCTTTTTTATCATGCCCTTTTTTATGCTCAGCGGTTTTGTTTTCCCCATTGCCAATATGCCCACATTCGTCCAGTGGCTTACCTATCTCAATCCACTGCGTTATTTTTTGGTTATTACCCGTGGAATTTTTCTCAAGGGAGTAGGTCTGGACGTGCTCTGGCCTCAATATCTGGGTTTGGCTATTTTAGGAACTGCCGTCTTTTCGGGCGCAATCAGCCGCTTTAAGAAACGTCTGGATTAGTTAATACTCAGTTGCTTGGTATTCGAAATGAGGGCTGATTATTTTCCACGATTTGGGAAAAATCAAGCTTGACCAAAATCCGTAGTTGTGAAAAGAGAATACGTAATAATTTGAGGAAGGTATTGCCATGATCAAGGAAAGAAGAAAACGAACTCGAGTTCCCATTGGTTTTGACATAAGCATTCTCTTCGCGCAAAAAAAAATCAATGTTCAAACAATGAACATCAGCCTGACCGGCATCAGCTGCACGAGCTCTCCGCTATTTGTTGCAGATGAACATTGCTCTGTAATCCTGAGCTTGAATCCGGAAACAAGCTTAACCATTCAAGGAAAGATTCTCAGAGTTGACGGTAAGGAAGCAATAATATCTTTTCTTTCCATGGAGGAAGATACTTTTTATCACTTAAAGAGGTTGCTGCAATATAATGCCGCCGATCCGGACGCGATAGATAACGAGCTTAAAGATCCGGCCTTTATTTAAAGATATTTGGCGGTTAGTCCAGTACTAAAGACAGACCGAAAAAGAAATAAGGATTTAATTAATGCCGAAAATTCCTGTATTAAAACTTGAGCCCGGAATGATACTGGCAAAGCCCGTCACCGCTAAAAACGGCATGGTTATGCTGGGAGAAGGCACAGAGCTTACCGATAAATGGATTGAAAGAATTCAGGATATGGACATTGCCAATATCTTTGTCGAAGGCCCGCCTATTCAAACCATTTCCAAGGAAGAAGCACTCGATAACCTCAATGCGAGATTCTCCCATTTAGAAGGCAAACCATACATGAAAGCAATAAAAAAAATAGTTAAGGAACATATTGAAGGTCTCTATGGGCCATATTAATCCCAAAGTCTTGCGCCACAAAGTGGAAAACATTAATACACTTCCAACTGCTCCCAGTACGTTTAAGCGGCTTTCGATGGTAATTGAAAAACCGAACATTACTCTTGTGGAAATCAGCGCTTTCATTTCCAATGATCCGGCCCTGACCACAAAAGTATTAAAAATGGTTAATTCCGCCATTTACGGTTTTCCGGGCAGGATTGCCTCTGTTTCTCACGCGACTATGCTTTTGGGGCTCAACGTCATCAAGGGACTTCTGCTGGGAGTTTCCGTCTTTGAGTTAATGCAGCAGACAATGAAAGGGCTTTACGAACACTCGCTTGGCTGCGCCATCGCCTCCCGTATTATCGCCCAGAAAAAAGGGTTAAAAGAACCGGAAGAAGTCTCCGTTGCCGGACTTCTGCACGATATCGGTAAGGTTATCCTGGCGCTGGAATACCCCACAGAATATCAAGCGGCCATGGATGAAGCTCAGGTGAGAGGAATTTCTATATTTGACGCGGAAAATAATCAGTTCAACGCGACTCACGCCGATGTCGGCAGCTGGCTTACAGAAAAATGGAGATTCCCGCGCAACTTAATTGAAGTCATCGAATATCATCATCGACCGGGGTTGGCTAAAATCGCTCCCCTGGAAACGGCAATTGTGCACATGGCAGATATTCTTGTCCGCGCCCGTGGATTCGGGTTTGCCGGAGAAATCTATGTTCCGGAAGTTAATACCATCGCCTATGAGCTTCTTAATCTTTCCGAAACCGATATTAAAGACGTGTTCAAGGAGATGGAAGATAATATGGAATCAGCCGAAGACATGTCCTGATTATATGAAAACTATAGTTATCGTTTGCCGAGACGCTATTCTGAAGAGTGCCATAGAGCGCAGTACAAAAGGCATCTACGTGAGCGTTATCTTCAACAACATGCCTTCCGCGCTTGATCATATTTACAATTCTATGCCCGATTTAATCGTCATCAACGTAATTATTGATGATCCGAGTGCAGTCAATATCATCAATGAAATAAAAACTGATCCGCTGTTCCATAAATTGCCGGTTCTCGCCATCCTGCCCGATCAATTTAATATTTCTCGGCTGGATAATTTAATGGTTGAAGATTACATTTGGAGAACCGATTTTGAACGTGATTTTCTTGCCCGCGCCAACTTATCAATATATCGGTCCGAAAAAAATGTGGAAATAAATCCCTTAACGCGTCTGCCGGGGAATATTTCCATCAACCGCGAGATTCAGGAGAGGCTGGATAAAAACATAGATTTCGCTTTTGGTTATACCGATCTTGATTATTTTAAGCCATTTAATGACCGCTACGGTTTCAGCCGCGGTGATGAAGTAATCAAAATAACCGGACGTCTGATTCTGGGTATCGTGAAAGCAAAACAGCCGCAGGGCAGTTTTATAGGCCACATCGGCGGAGATGATTTTGTCTTCATTATTGATATTGATCTGGTTGAAGAAGCAGCGGCGGAGTTAATTAAGGCATTTGACAGCCTGATTACCTGCTGTTACGATCCAGAAGATTTAACGCAAGGATTCATTGAATCGTTCGACCGCAAAGGGAAGGCATCACGTTTTCCGGTCATGAGCGTTTCCATCGGCATTACCGATACGCGCTTTCGCAATTTTTCCCATTATAGTGAAGTAACTCAGCCCGCCGCCGAAATGAAAACATTTGCCAAACAATTTCAAGGCAGTTGTTTTAAATCGGATAAAAGACAAGACAAATAATCGAATAAGCAAATTGAGAAAACGAAAAAATCCACACCCGTTAGTAAGGAGGCAATTATGGATACAAGAAGAGACTTCATCAAAAAAACTGCTATTGTGGGCGCTGCTTTGTGCCTGCCTACTCTTGCGATTGAAGGACG
>JBAXON010000101.1:0-10486 GCA_037133255.1 Deltaproteobacteria bacterium | reverse complement strand
AAAATCGCCTGCTCTCTTTCACGGATTTTTTCTTCCGCGTTTAAAACGGTTTCCTCAAATTCCTTTAGTTCCTGATTAATATACCGTTCCGCGTTAACCAGAGTTTGCTTTCTTACATAAGAGTCAGGAACAGCTGCGGTATTGGCTTTGGTCACTTCAATATAATAGCCGAATATATTATTGAACCCGATCTTCAAAGAATTTATTCCGGTTTTCTGTCGCTCCGTAGCCTCCAGCGCGGCAATCCATTTCTTTCCATCACGGCTGATCGACCTTAATTTATCGAGCTCTTCATCACAACCTGCGGCAATGAAACCTCCATCCTGTGTGCTTTGCGGTGGATCATCCACAATCGTCCGCGATATTAAATCAACAACGTCAGTCATTTCCTTGAGCTGCGTTCTTATTTCAACAAGCTTAGGTGTTGTAAAATCCGGCATCATCGATTTGATCTCCGGTATAGCAAGAAGAGATGTCTTCAGAGCCACCAAATCACGAGGATTTGCTGCGCGCAGGGCAACGCGCCCGGAGAGCCTTTCCAAATCATAAATACGCATTAGTGTTTTGCGTAAATTCGATCTCAATATATGGCTCTCTTTAATTTCGGCAACGGCAGCAAGCCGCGTCCTGATTTTTTCCGCATACACGAGCGGATAATTAAGCCACCAGCGCAAACGCCTTGTTCCCATTGGTGTAAGCGCTTCATTAATCAGAGAAAATAGTGATCCTGCCTTTGTGCCATCCTGAATTGTTTGAAATATCTCCAAATTCCTGCGGGCTGTGTCGTCGAGAATAAGATAATTTTCCGATGAATACCACTGAATTTCACTTATGTGTTGGGGCCGAATTTTTTGTGTCTGGTCCACATACCCCAAGACAGCACCTGCGGCTATCATCGCCGCCGGATGTTTGGCAATCTCTGCCTTTGCCAGTATATCGGCAGTAAAATCCTGGTTTAAAATTATCTCGGCCTGCTCCAGACCGAAACATTTATCTTCCAGATAATTAATCCTGCCCGCAGGCATTTGCATCTCAAGCGTTTTTATTAATACCTTGTCGGGGAAAGACTTTGCGAGAATCATTTCTTTAAAGTCTAATCCGGCAATAGCGATAAGAAAAGAATCTCTGTCCGTGAACTCACTTATCTGAAATTCACCTGTGGTAATATCCAGAAAGGCCAGGCCGAGAATATCTTTTTGAAGACAAATTCCCGACAGGTAATTATTTTCGCCCGCTGCCAGATTTTCTTCATCCAGCACAAGACCCGGAGTAATCACCCGGATCACTTCTCTTTTTACTATTCCCTTCGCCTTTTTCGGGTCTTCAACTTGCTCGCAAATCGCCACTTTGAAGCCTTTTTCCACAAGCTTCGTTATATAGGTCGAAGCGGCGTGATAGGGAAAGCCGCAAAGAGGCACACTATCCTCTTTACCTTTGTTACGGGAAGTCAGCGTTATTTCCAGCACAGGAGCGGCAATTAAAGCGTCTTCAAAAAACATCTCATAAAAATCACCCATACGGTAAAACAAAATACAGTCGGGATATTTTTCCTTGATTTCGATATACTGCTTCATGCCTGGGGTTAAGTTGATTGTTGCCTCTAACGCCATTTGCCGTCATCCCCTTTTTCCAGATCAATAATATCCTGCCTTTTAGGAGTTTCGGGCTTAGCGTTAATAAAAAAATTGGCAAGCCAGGTGACAACGCTGATAATTAATGAGCCTAAAAAAGCCGCCAGAAAGCTGTGGACTTTAAAGCCAGACACAAAATAAGCAACAAGCTCAAGCATCAGCGCGTTGAGAATAAAAGTGAACACACCCAAAGTCAGAATGCTTAACGGCAGTGTGAGAATGAGCAAAACCGGTTTAATAAAAACATTGATCAATCCTAAAACAGCGGCGGCAAGAATTGCCGTCATCAAAGTGTCAACCTCAATTCCAGGAACCAAATTTGAGGCAATTAATATTGCAGCTGCTATTACCAACCAGCGTGTTATTATCGATACCATTTGTTTATCACTTATCCGTAGTTACCATCTTTGCTGATTTAAAAAATATCCAGGTAATGCTGATACCGGTCATGATGGAAGTATTTGTTTTTACAAGCGGACTGTTTTCAAAAGCCGCCCCTTGAAGAAAATCGGCACTTACAAAAGCGCCAAAAATAAACTGTTTATACCCTTTTTGCAAACCAATCGAAAGTGTGGAACCGCTGTATCCACCACCTGCCGAATAAGCTGGACGCGTTGCGGTGGCGTAGGCGGCATCTACTGTATAGATGTATTCATGGTACCCTCTATCGGCAAACATGGGGCCTGCGGAAATTCCCAGATTTAATCCGGTTTGTGGAATTATATCTTCTTTTTCAAAAACAATTCGAGGAGTAAACACCCATCCTTCGTATCTCACAGATGAAAAATCCGTGGAAAAGACTGCACGCACAGGCAATTTTAAATTCAGTTGATACTTATCTTCCTTGTCCTCCAGTAGCGAAATTTTAATGGCCGGTCCAATTTCAAATGTCGGATCAAGATCTTCCATTCCCTGCCTTGCTGTATTGTTGGAACTTTTAACCGGCAAGTAACCATAGATGGATACATCCAATAATATCCGGTCAGTCTTAAAAATCTGTCCTGAAATCTTATTTTCATCAACCTTTAACACATCGCCACGATAGACAAAATAAGGGTAAGGCAATGGATAAACCCTGTATTCATCAGAGCCCCGATAATCCGGTAATAGTAAAGCGGAAAAGCCAATACCCAGTTCCCAAAGTGGTTTTTCGGCACTAATGGCCGCTTTAGGAAGGACAATGCTTATCAACAACAATGTCAGCAAAAATCCGCGACGGATGCTCATATTCTCACCTCACAATTTATTATGCGGCTTTCGTTAAATGGCCTTGCTATACCAAGCAGCTATCAAATATTAAAAGTTTTATTTACCGGGTATAATACCAAGTAAGCTTTCAAAAATTAATATTTTATTTTTTGAAAGCAACTTGGTATTATTTATCGAAATCAGCAAATTGCTCCTTCTTCGCGCCACATACGGGACATTCATCCGGCAGTGCGCCATCGGCAACATAGCCGCATACTTTACAGACAAAATAAGAAGTATCCCTCTCTTCCATAAAGTCGGCCATGGCTTGTTTGTACAGCCTGGCATGTGTTTCCTCCACATCGCGGCTTTGGCTGAAATGAAGCAAGGCCGCTTTATCCCCAGCCTCTTCTGCCAATTTCACAAAACTATTATAAGCAATTTCGGCAACCTTTTTCTCCGACTCAAAACTTGACGCCAGATTTTCTTCCGTACTTTTCACTTCTTTGAGAACCCGAAGTGCTCTGGCACCGTGAATTTCTTCCGAAAAAGCAATCACGCGGAAAAGACGTGCCATTTGCGTATATCCTTCATCCTCGGCCTTTTGCGCGTAGACCCTGAGCCGCAGCGCGGCCTTTGCTTCTCCGATATAAGCCTGATTTAATGCTTCCTGAATTTTATCCATTATTCCCTCACTTCATCCGTTATAGAAATCATTCCGGTGAAAATTCTTCTTTACTCGCACCGCAAATAGGACATGACCAATCTTCCGGCAGCTTTTCAAAAGATGTGCCGGAGGGAATACCGCCATCAACATCGCCCTTTTCCGGATCGTAAACATAACCGCATACTCCGCATACATACTTTTTCATTTTCTCCTCCTTAATGTTTGTTTATTTTTCTTTTCAACTCTGCCGCGATAGTTTTTCCCAATTCGGAACATTTTTCCAAAACACCGCTATCGGGAACATTCTTTACGGAAATTGCCTCAGCGGCAATTTCCACCTTCATTTCTTTGAGCAATCCTTCCAAATCCTTTACCGACTCGCCACTCCAGCCATAGGAACCGAAAGCAGCTCCGATAAGATTGGCCGGTTTTAATCCTTTCAGATAAGTCATTACATCAGCCATTTGCGGCAAAATATTATTGTTTAGTGTCGAAGACCCGACAATCAACGCTCCAGCATCAAGAACCTCATAAGCAACTTCACTTCGGTGAGTTTCATTCAGAGACAAAAGTTTAACCTGGATGCCTGCCTGAGCTATCGCTTCACCAATGGCGCGAGCCATCTTTTCGGTAGAATGCCACATTGTTCCGTAAACAACAACTGCTTTTGCCGTTGGTTTTTGCAAAGCCCATTTTTTATAAAGTTCAATTATCCAAGATATATTTTCGCGCCATATAGGCCCGTGATCCGGGGCAAGGATTTTTATCTTCCATCCTGTTGCTATAATTTTATCCAGCGTCTTCAGAACAATCGGTGAATAAGGCAAAACAATATTGGCGTAATAAGTTGCCGCCTCAAACTCTAAAGTAGCCACAGGCAACTCATCGGCAAAGCGCTCCTGTGTTGCCAAGTGCATTCCAAAAGCATCTTGTGAAAACAAAAGCTGGTCTTCAGCCAGATATGTGAACATTGAATCCGGCCAATGAATCATCCGTGTTTCCATGAAAGTCAATTCCAGATTACCCAGGCTCAAAGTTTCTCCATCTTTGACAGGAGTGATTTCAAGTTCATCGTGGAAAAGCTCTTTTAATGTCTTAGTCCCAATGGCGGATGCGAAAACATTTTTCGGCTTAATCAGATCAATTACCTGAGGCAAGCAGCCGGAATGATCCATTTCGGAATGGTTGGAAATAATATATTTAATTTTCGAGGGATCAACAATCGATTTAATGCGAGAGAGCATTTCATCCATAAATGGCGCCTTGACAGTGTCAATCAGGGTGATTTCCTCCGCCATTACCAGATAGGCGTTATAGGTGCTGCCGTGCGGCGTTGTGTATCCATGAAAATCACGAATCGTCCAATCAATGGCACCCACCCAGTACACATGATCACTGACTTTAACCGCCGAATAAATATCTTTCATTTCTTCACCTCTTGGTTAGTTTACGTTGAAGATGATATAAGTTTAGACCACACTCTGTCAACCACAACTTTTATCTTGAATTATTGGCAAGGATCAAGACATGTCTACAGCTTATACATCTGCAAATAAAGTGGTTTAGGTTTTGAATTAAGGTGAGGATTACCAGTTCAAACAATCAAACATAATTCATGCTATGGGTGGGGAATTACGACCGCAAAAGCCATCCAGGCAAGTCGATCTGGTTTTATGATTATGGCTGGACTCTTACCGGCAATATGCTCTTGAATTTACTGACTTGCCTTTTTTACAGTTGCCCCTTTATAGAAAGCACCTATTAATATTAATATTGCCGAGAATGAAAAGAGGAAAGGGCAAAACTTAAATATAGGCAGACTAGTGTTAAATCTAGTGAATAATGAAAGTATAGCCATGCTGAAAAGCGTAATTGAAGAAATAGTATATACTAATCTGGATGTAAGAGTATTGGCCTTGTCAGAATATGTAACAAGCATTAACAATACTCCTATGAATATCAGAGTAATACCTTCAAGTATCCATTCCATTAATAGTATTTGTTTACTATCAAATGATAGTGAACCAAAAGTGGCTAAGATTGATTCGGTAATAAACATATGGAAAATACCCAGTGCTAATAATAATGTTGCTGAAATAGTAATAGTTATGAAGCGCATTATAATTGTCCTCTATTTCGACAAATTTCGACATGTTTCATGTCTAATATTACTATAGTAAAATACCAGATAAAAAATAAGGGAAGCATTTTACAATACTCAATAAAAATATTTGAGAACAGATCAGAATTCATATAAAAACAGCTTATCCAAACTTACAAGCCTTACACGCCTATCGAATGTTTAAAATTAATCGATAAACTCGAATCTTCCTTGCTCTCCCCATAATAAACGTGGATAACTATCGTCTGGTTCCATACGATCACCAGCACCCGTCTACTTTATCCAGTAACCTGCCCTGACCAGTTAATTTCTATTCTTAATGTTTGAATTTTTGGATGCCCATCTTTATTATCACGCTCCCACCGTTATATTTTCAGCTTGATCCATTTCAGCGGAAAAAGCATAGACACTTTTTGTTGATATTCGCAATATGCATCGCCGAATTCCAAGATCAGCTTCCGTTCCTCAAGCAATGTGCCGATTACTACGTATACGCTGAGAACAATATTGACGATGAGAGTCGTTACATCAAGGTTACTTGACCAGATAAGCGGAAATATGCCAGCATAAAACGGGTGCCGGACAACGCCGAGTATTCCACGTGCAGATAGCTTTCCGGTTTTGTTGATCAGGTTGTGCTTTGCGCCTTCTCTGATCTGCGCAAATCCGGAGAATTGTTCGAAGCTGTAATGTTTTGCCCCCATAACAAAAAAAATAATTCCGACAAAAAGCAAGCTGTATTTTATAGGCAGCAAATAACCATCCCAGACAAAAAACGGTTGCTGTCTTACAGATGCTGAGTAGATGAGAACGGGAATCAGTGTTGCTATGGAAAAGCAGTTGTAAATCAATCTGTAAAACCGGGATGAATCCCCCAATTTCAGTTTGATAAAATTGGTAAAGGTTATACTGATCAAAACGCTGTGCAGCGCACAGAATGTAATCCACAATATGGCAAGAATAATATACTCCATGAATTGACGTTCCTCTGTTGAAAAAGTGTTTGCTCAGCAAAAACAACGGCCCTGCTGGTCAGCTGGGGATTCAAGCATTTCATTGCTGACTTGCTGCTTCTATCCTTCACTGAACTGCTGAAGAATTGCGTGGCAAAAAAATTAGGTTTTGGATGAGCATAGACAGTCAATACTGTCATGAGAAATTCATCCCTTCTTGTTTTCCCCTGCATTAATAAACAAAGTGGATCAGTTGAAGCATTCATTTTAACTCAGCGGTTTTTATCAAAACCAGGTTCTATTGCTGTATGTAGTATATGTTTCCCCATAGCGCGCATTCATCTCTGCATCCTCCAAGTATCGCCAGTAAAGGATATTGGCTATTCCAATAATTCCGGGAATCAGGCTAAAAATTGCTCCATGATATAAGGCCCAGCCCAATATCCAGAGGATGAATCCCATGTACATTGGATGGCGGATTCTGGAAAAAATTCCTGTGGTAGCGAGAAACTCAATATTTTCCAAGCCCTTTAGTTTAAATAATGCTCCGAATGCTAGTATCAGCCCCAGAATGAAAACGGCTATTCCCAGCCAGCGAATAATACCAGGCAATTCTAACCTCCAGGGATCAAGCGGAATCATTGCAAACCAGCTTGCCCAAATAAGCATCATAACGGAGAAGATAATTGAAAAAATCAGCCTAATTTTTGAATCAATCCTGCCGGTCAGTTTGAGTCTTTCATATAAATAACGAATCAGCAATCCCAGCAGAAATACGATGACCAAAACGATGTAAATTTGAATACGATTCATGTTTCCTCCAAGTTCTAATTCCAGGCTGTTTCAATCACTATTGCGAATGACATCATTTTTTTATTCTCACTATAAACATTAAAACATTTCAATTCAATCTACAAGATTGAACGAGCAAAAGATAGACTTCATAGGGAACGATGATTCACTCCCACTTGAACAACTTTTCCCGTTCCTGGCCACGCCAGATGGAATAGATCAGTAGGCTTGTTGTACACGGGCTCCCATTAATTTTCAAGCCGTTGTGCTCCCGAACATCTGTGTTTTAACGCAGCTGCAGAATGCAGTCCATAGCTTATGATCACGCCAAGAACAAAACCCAACACCGTATGCATCACGGAGGACCCGCCATACCACAGCAATGTTGTCGTTGCCGTCATCTTTAGAAGGATTGGTGTAGTCGCAAGAATTGGCTGACTCAATATCTGTACATACAGAACTGCTAGGATTATGCTTTTCCTAAGAGTGTCCGGTCGAAGAACCTTGACCTGCGTCACTGCTGCCCCAAAGATAGCTCCGGCTGCAGGACCTATCAGATAATGTGTAAACACACCCAGCAAAACACCGTCTTTCATCTCTACGCCCTGCATCGAAAAGAAACTCGCTACCGTTTCCCCAACTATTGAGAAGCAGGTTAGAGCTGGCAATCCTGCTACCGGTAACGCTACCATGAGAACGATGTCCATGACCATCGTACCGGCTAATCCTCCAATCAACCCCCATCCCAATCCACCTATGAGAGAGACATGTGTAACAGGTACACTTGCCCACGAACTATTCTGACACGTTACTTCCATGTTTATGACTCCTTCCTTCAAAGACTGATCTTCCGTAAATTAAGTGTCAGTTTGCACATTTGTTTTTAATCTTCAACACAGGCTGGAATGGTTTCCACCCAACTACCCTATGCAGAAACCACCCCACCCACATACCTCAGACGCTTGCCGTTGCTTTGGTGACTCTGTTACGAAGCTCCGTTTTGTAAATCTTCCAACCAGGCCACCAGTTACTATGCCAGCGATGGATGTTTGTGAAAATCGAACGCGGTTTAGCCTCCGCCTTGCACCGGATAGAGCAGTCGGCACAGCTGTGTATTTTCATTATGGTTTCAATCATTTTATGCCTCCAGTTTATTGATTTCTGCTTCCTATCAGCAGCAAGTCTTTGTCGCCCGGGAACCGGCTGTGTCTGACAGAGATTCCTTTGCCGCAAGTCCGCCAAGTATAATTACGCCGACACCAATTAGCCACACTCCCCAACCCAAATTGGCCAGAATGGATATACCTATCCAGATAAAAAACAGAGCGCATCCCACCACGTCCAATTTCCGGTGCAGCTTACTTCTCCTTGTGGTTTTGATTTCCTGATTGCTATTTGCTTCTGACATTGCTTTCCTCCTCTTTGGTTTTATTAGATTCGTTTTTAACACCGCTGCAACTATTCATCATCGAGCGCATCATTTCAGCGCAATGGACGCCGCAGCCTTCACCTTTTTTCTCAGTAACCTTCTTCATCATCTCCGCGCAGATTGAACCAACTCCTTTTTGGCCCACCATCTTTTGCATCATCTCTGCACAGTAGATATTCTCTAAACAGGTACTGAATTCTTTTTGATACTCCTTCTTTTCTGCCATTTTTTACCTCCGTTTTTTTGATCTTTGCAGATGTATAGAGCAGTAAGCGTGCCACGCGGGGAAAAAGATGTGAAGGCAAGCAAAAATGCCTGATAACATGTTGAAAATATGGAATTAAAAACGAGAGTAAGTAAATGATATGAAAAATGAAAAACAGAAATTGGTTACTTATCGTAATAGAATAAAGTGCTGGACATTACCTTTGGTAACAGTCAGGGCAAAAGTTATATTGGTGTTAGAAGAGATCAACCGGTTTTTAGTGGCCTTGGAAGATTCCATCGTTTTCGTTTCTCCCACAGATTCTTCCGGCTAATGCCCAGAATACCGGCGATTTGTTCTTCGGAATGCTCCGTCTGCAAGACGATGATGGACTGTCTGGTATATTCTTCAATGGAAACAAAATCCTTGGGGCTCCAGGTTGCATCTGGATTTGCCAGCAGCTTTGGCGGGAGCTGATCCGGCCTTATGGGATTTCCTTCATCGGTGAGATGTAATGCATATTCAATCACATTTTCCATCTCTCTTACATTTCCCGGCCAGGGATAGTTCATGAATATCTTGAGGGTCTGTGATGATATACCTGTCACGTTGCGGGAATGAGCATCACAGAGGCGCTGGAGAAGATGAGAGGCAAGCGGAGGGATATCTTCCTTTCTTTCCCGAAGCGGCGGCAGAAAAATGGGAATCACGTTCAAACGGAAAAACAGGTCTTCACGGAATATCCCGTCACGAATAGCCTCTTCCAGATTACGGTTTGTTGCTGAGATGATCCGGACATCAAATTTCCGCACCTTTGTGTCCCCGATTCGGCGGATTTCTCCTTCCTGGAGAAAGCGAAGCAGTTTGACCTGAACAGGCAAAGGGATCTCGCCAACCTCATCAAGGAAAAGGCTGCCTCCTTCGGCTTCTTCTATCAGTCCCCGGTGATCCTTGATTGCTCCCGTAAATGATCCCCGCACATGGCCGAAAAGTTCCGATTCCAGCAAATTTTCCGGGATGGCCCCGCAATTGATGGTCACGAAAGGCTTGTCCTTTCTGTCGGAGTTGAGGACAATGGCACGCGCAATGAGCTCCTTCCCCGTTCCTGATTCCCCGGTGATTAATACCGCGCTCATTGTGGATGCCACCCTTTCGACAAGCCGGAAGATAGCTTTCATCCTTTTGGACTGGGTGATTATGTTATTAAAATTGGCCTGGCGTTCCATCTCCCGCCGGAGCGTGACGCATTCTTCGGAGAGTCGGATTTGATCTGTAACATTGCGAACAACCTCCACTGCACCGATGATCGTTCCATCTTTATCCTTAAATGGCCCGGAGAAAACTTCCATCCAAAGAATGTTGCCGTCCGGCAGTTGGATATCCCGCAGCGCTCTTTTAGGCTTTCCATCCTTGATGACATCCAGGACGATGCAATTTTCGCAAGGTTCCTGACGCCCGCGATAAGCCTGATAGCATCTCTCCCCTATCTTGGTTCCGTA
>JBAXON010000100.1:0-10504 GCA_037133255.1 Deltaproteobacteria bacterium | reverse complement strand
GCATCCGGTCATGGCGGAACTTCCGGCAAAGGTGATAAGGGGCAGAATGCCCGTTCTGGTGGTTATACGCGGGATGGTTTTGAAGGCGGGCAAATGCCCATGGCTCGGAGATTGCCTAAAAGGGGTTTCCGCAATCCGTTCCGTGAAAAATTTGTCGCCGTAAATCTCACCGATTTGTGCAGGAAATTCAGTAAGGGCGCAGTAATTGACGAAGCCGCTCTTTTGGCCTGTGGTATCGTGAAGAAAAAAGGTGAAAGTGTTAAAATTTTGGCCAAAGGAAATATTGATTTCCCGGTCACAGTAAAAATAGCCAAAATGAGTCAGGCCGCAAAGGCAAAAATCACTGCAGCAGGCGGTTCGATAGAAGAGGTAATATAAGTTGTTAGAAGGACTAGGCAGCGTTTCCAAAATTCCAGAGTTGCAAAGAAGGATTTTATTTACATTCCTTCTTTTAGCTGTTTATCGGATCGGTGTGTATATCCCGACTCCGGGAATAGATAATGTGGCCTTGCTCAGCTACTTTGAACAGGCCAAAGGGTCTCTGTTTGGCATGATGGATATGTTTGCCGGCGGCGCTTTTAGCAATTTTTCCATATTCGCTCTCGGCATTATGCCGTACATCAGTTCTTCAATTATTCTGCAGTTATTAACGGTAGCCATACCTCATCTGGAAAGGCTTTCTAAAGAAGGTGAGACTGGGCGGCGCAAGATCACGCAATACACTCGTTACGGCACAGTTGTTTTAAGCACGATCCAGGGGTTTGGTATTGCCTGGGGATTGCAGCACATGGCCGGGCCTTCAGGAGCCCCCATTGTTTTGCAACCCGGATGGTCATTTATCATAATGACGGTTATTACATTAACTTCCGGTACTGCATTCATCATGTGGTTAGGTGAGACGATTACGGAAAAAGGTATCGGCAACGGAATATCGCTGATAATATTTGCAGGAATTGTGTGTCGCATGCCGGCAGCAATCGGTAGCACTTATCAACTGGTAACATCCGGTGAATTAGGAGTTCTTGTAGTATTAGGACTTACTTTCATGATGATTTTTGTCATCGGGGCAATTGTTTTTGTAGAAGGCGGACAACGTCGTATTCCTGTTCAATATGCGAAGAGGGTAGTGGGGCGTAAAATGTATGGCGGTCAGACCACACATCTGCCGTTAAAGATTAATTCAGCCGGTGTTATTCCACCGATATTTGCGTCATCGGTGATTATGTTTCCGGCGACGATTGCTAATTTTGCGCCACAATCTTGGATGAAAGACATTGCCAGTTATTTGTTGCCGGGTAAAGTCGGTTATGAGTTGCTTTATGTGGCCTTTATATTTTTCTTTTGTTTTTTCTATACAGCGGTAACTTTTAAGCCGGATGATGTTGCCGACAACATGAAAAAAAATGGCGGCTTTATTCCCGGACTTCGGCCGGGCAAGAAAACGGCTGAGTATATTGAAGATGTATTGGAAAAGCTTACTTTTAGCGGAGCCATTTACGTTTCATTGGTATGTGTGCTTCCCAGTATTTTAATTTCTCAATTGAATACCCCCTTCTATTTTGGGGGTACTGCTCTTTTAATAGTTGTAGGTGTGGCGATGGATACAGCGAGTCAGATCGAGTCACATTTATTGACTCGGCAATATGAAGGCTTTATGAAAAAGGGACAAATAGCCCGCAGACGATAAAGGAAGGTTTTGGAAGGTTTGACCGATGGTTATTCTGAAGCTTCCGGACGAGATCGAAAAAGCAAGGGCCAGTAATCGAATTGTCGCAGAGGTTTTAAGTATACTTCGGGAAAAAGTGAAACCTGGTGTTACAACAAGAGAGTTGAATAAATTAGCCGAGGAAGTGACCGAAAAAAGAGGCGCGAAACCTGCATTTAAAGGGTACAGAGGGTTTCCATACTCACTTTGTACATCAGTCAACGACCAGGTTGTTCACGGAATGCCTTCGGAGCGGGTTTTAGTAGAAGGTGATATTATAGGGATAGATTTTGGTGTTTATCATCACGGTTATTTCGGGGACGCGGCGATAACATTACCTGTCGGCAAGGTTGACAAAAAAGCGTTAATGCTTATGCAGGTTACAGAGCAGAGCTTGTATGCCGGCATAGAGCAGATTAAAGCAGGTAACAGGCTAGGTGATATATCCGCCGCTGTTCAAGGGAAAGTAGAAATTGCCGGGTTTTCAGTAGTACGGGATTATGTTGGACATGGCGTAGGAAAAAATCTGCACGAAGATCCACAAATTCCCAATTATGGGAAAAAAGGCCGCGGTGTTTTGTTGAAAACCGGAATGATCTTGGCTATAGAGCCCATGGTAAACCAGGGTGATTATAAAGTAAGGGTTTTACCGGACGGCTGGACAGTAGTTACAGTAGATGGCAGTTTGTCGGCTCATTTTGAGCATTCGGTGGCAATTACCGATAAAGGACCGGACATCTTAAGTAAGCTTAATTAGTTTTAATTTAGAAGGTTAAAGCAGTAAAGGTAAGACAAATAATAAGGTATGGCAAAAGAGGAAGCAATTGAAGTTGAAGGTCGGGTTATTGAGCCGCTGCCAAATGCGATGTTTCGGGTCGAACTCGAAAACGGTCATAAGGTTTTAGCTCACATATCAGGCAAAATGCGGATGCATTTTATTAAGATTCTGCCGGGTGATAAAGTAACCGTAGAGCTTTCGCCGTATGATTTAACTCGTGGCCGTATCACTTATAGGACGAAATAAAGTATTTTTTTACCTCAGATAAGGAGTTAAAAGCGTGAAAGTAAGGTCATCTGTGAAAAAAATATGTGAGAAGTGTAAGATAGTTAAACGCAAGGGTGTTCTGCGTGTCATTTGCGAAAATCCTAAGCATAAGCAGCGTCAGGGCTAGTTTTTAAATTCAGGAGGTTATATAGGTGGCACGAATTTCAGGTGTTGATTTACCGAAAAATAAAAGAATGGAAGTTGCTTTAACTTATATTTATGGCATTGGCCAAACGAAATCGAAGCAAATCCTTAAAGATGCGGGTGTAAATCCGGATACGAAAACGGACCAACTCGCCGATTCTGAAATATCGGCAATTCGAAATATAATCGACAAAGAGCACAAAGTTGAAGGCGATCTACGCCGCGACATTTCGATGTCAATTAAGCGTTTGATGGACATTGGCGCTTATCGTGGATTGCGGCATCGCCGGGGACTTCCCGTGAGAGGACAGAGAACTCACACCAATGGTCGTACAAGGAAAGGTCCAAGGCGGTCGATTGCAGGAAAGAAAAAGTAATTTGAGCATTCTCAACCGGAGGGATAATGGTTAAAGCAGTCAGAAAAACTGGTAAGAAGAAGGAAAAGAAAAATATTACAGAAGGGGTTGCGCACATTCAATCCACTTTTAACAATACAATTATTACCATAACTGATTTGAGTGGGAACGTTATTTCGTGGTCTTCATCAGGATTGCAGGGGTTTAAAGGATCGCGTAAGAGCACGCCTTTTGCAGCGCAGATGGCTGCGGAAGATGCCGTGCGTAAGGCTAAAGAGCAGGGAATGCGAAGAGTACAGGTATATATAAAGGGCCCGGGTTCAGGACGGGAATCGGCATTACGGTCGTTGCAGCTTGCCGGGCTTACAATTACAATTATTCGGGATGTAACTCCTGTTCCGCACAATGGGTGCAGGCCACCAAAGCGTCGCAGAGTATAATTGAGAAATAGAATATCAACAATATTTGTTAAATAAGGGAGGCGTTTTTTTTGGCAAGGTATACGGATTCCTCATGTAGGTTGTGTCGCCGTGAGAACTTGAAGCTTTTTCTTAAAGGCGACAGGTGCTATTCGGAAAAATGTGCTTTTGAAAGAAGGGGCTATGCTCCGGGAGATCATGGCCAGGCGCATAAAAAGCAGCGTTCTGATTATGGCGTTCAATTAAGGGAAAAGCAGAAACTCAAGAGATTGTACGGTCTCCTCGAAAAGCAGTTTAGGGGATACTTTAAAAAGGCCGATCAGCAGAAGGGCATTACGGGAACAAATTTGCTTATTTTTCTGGAAAGAAGAATGGACAACATGATATTTCGCATGGGGCTTTGTAATTCCAGAGTGGAAGCAAGGCAACTCATCAGCCATGGGCATTTTTTAATTAACGGTAAAGCAGTCAATATCCCTTCATATTTGCTCAAAGCAGGAGATGAAGTTTCTGTAAAAGAAAGCAGCCGCAAGATTACACGGGTGCTGGAAGCAATGGAAACCGTGGCAAGACGTGGCATGCCTCATTGGCTGGAATTGGATAAAGAAAACTTTAAAGCGTCTATTAAAATGTTGCCGGTAAGAGAAGATTTGACAATGCCGGTACAGGAACAACTTGTTGTTGAGCTTTATTCAAAGTAAATTAATTTTTTATAAACCAGCTAGAGGGTAGGTTTAAATATGCATAGAAACTGGTCTAGTTTAATTCGTCCCAAGCGTGTTGATGTTGATGAAGCGACACGTACGCGTTGTTATGGAGAATTTACAATTCAGCCTTTGGAAAGAGGTTACGGCGTAACGCTGGGCAATGCCTTAAGGCGGGTACTGCTTTCTTCGATTCAAGGATCCGCCATCGTTTCGATAAAAATTGATGGTGTGTTGCACGAGTTTTCAACTATTCCGAGTGTCAAAGAAGATGTAACCGATATTATTTTGAACTTAAAAGGTGTGCGGTTCAAACTGGGGCAAGCGGATACAAAAGTAGTACACATGAATGTGGAACGCGCTGGTGCTATCACGGCCGGTGACATTATTACAGACGGTACAATAGAAGTGCTCAACAAGGATCATCATATAGCGACTATGTCCGACGGCGGTTCTTTTAATGCTGAATTGGTTGTAAAAATGGGCAAGGGCTATAATCCTGCTAAAAAAGAACTGGATGCGGATCAGCCTGAAGGAACAATTAATGTTGATGCTATTTATTCACCAATAAACAAAGTAAATTATGTTGTTTCCCATGCTCGCGTCGGTCAAATAACAGACTATGATAAACTTGTACTTGAAGTATGGACAGATGGAAGTTTAAGCCCGGAAGATGCTATTGCTTATTCCGCAAAGATATTGAAGCAGCAATTGGATGTGTTTGTCAATTTTGAAGAGGTTGATGAAGAGATTAAGCCGGAAACTGAAGAAGAAAAAGGAAATATCGATGAAGTCCTTTTGCGCCACGTTGAGGATTTGGAACTTTCTGTCCGTTCGGCGAATTGTCTGAAAAATGCCGGGATTAATAGCATTGGTGAACTAGTGCAAAAGACGGAAGCAGAAATGCTCAAGACGAAAAATTTTGGCCGTAAATCGCTAAGTGAAATTAAAGACATTCTTACCGAATATGGCCTTACTTTTGGAATGAAGCTTGATTCGGATCAATGGGACGGGGAAAAATAATATAGATTTTAGCTGCTGCGAAGCAGTTGGATATTAGACAAAAATATCAGGTTTTGATTGTTAGGAAAGGAATATATTATCAATGTATCATGGTAAGGCGGGAAAAAAGCTAGGCAGGACCTCAAGCCATAAGGAAGCCATGTTTCGTAATATGGTTACGTCAGTAATAAAATATGAGAGTATTCGCACAACAGACACCAAGGCGAAAGAATTGAGAAAACTGGCCGAAAGGATGATTACACTGGGCAAGAGAGGTGATTTACATGCTCGCCGTCAGGCTTTAGCTATTGTCCGGGATAAAACCTTAGTGAGCAAATTATTTGGAGAGCTTACCGAGCGTTACCGCAATCGCGAAGGGGGCTACACGCGTATAGTCAAGATGGGTTTTAGATTTGGTGATAACGCGCCCGTTTCCATTCTGGAGTACATTCCGGAAGAAAAAAAGAAAGAAAAAGAAAAAACAAAAGCCAAGGTAAAAGCATAAGCGGCTGAACAGGTTTTTAAATATTAGTTGATCAAAAAGGCAGGGTTAATACCCTGCCTTTTTTTATTGCCCTGTTATAGTTGGTGTTATTTCAGTGAAATTTATGATAGTGATACATAAAACTGCGGCAGTAGGAAAAAGCAAATGCCAGGGGTAAGAGCATGAACCAAAAAATGCGGATGCGGGGTTTTATGCTGGTAGAAATGTTGATAGTTATTGCGGTTCTTGCCGCGCTGATTTCCATTGCCGTTCCCAATTACTTGGCCTATATGGAAAAGGCCAGAGCAGCCTCATGTCTATCCAATCGTTACCATATTGAACAGGACAAACGCACGTCTGATTTGAATAATGACGCCCCTTCCCTCGTTATGGACAATCGTTATAAGTGTCCATCGGGAGGTATCTATGCATGGCTGGTTAGCGATCAGACACAGTCGGGGTACCCATCAGTCGCTTGTTCGCTCCATTATACACCTGTATCCGCAGTGTCAAAAACTCAAATTGCTGGTCTGGTCGGTGCCTGGACTATGGTTGAGGGTCAGGGAAATACTGTTGGTACCGGGCAATCCATCGGAACCATACATGATGCTCAGTGGTTCAATGACCCTCAGAGGGGCACAGTCCTTAACTTTGACGGTAAAAACGATTATGTGGAGATTCCTGGCGACGGGGTGCTTAAAATGCCATATAATCAGATAACATTAAGCACATGGTTCAAGTCGGGAGAAAATTTTACAGATGGCATAGCGCCTCCTGGCGAAAAGCTCATTGCGAAAAATTCCAATTTTCACCTGAGTTTGGGGCCAAGCGGGGATAGCCTTATACCTGGTGTTGATATGTATTTGGATGGTAAATATGTTTCCGCTGCCGGAACATATGCCAGCGGGAAAAGTTATGCCGATCTTATCATTAAGGATAATGAGTGGCATAATCTTGCGGCTACCTATGACGGTTCCACCATGAGTCTGTATAAAGACGGGGTGCTTATCCTGGTAAAAACAGGATTAAGCGGAACGGTAGGCAGCGCAGCGGGAACGAGTAACAGCAAATTGCCTGTTTATCTTGGCGCGGAGAACGGAACTTCGAGTTTTGTAAACGGTTCGATGGATCAAGCTTACATCTACAACCGCGCTCTGACTAGTCAGGAAATTCAAACCCTCCTGCTGGGGCAATAATATGACTTCAAACGGCAAAAGTAAGAATTTACGCTTCAGCAAAGCAATGACCGGTATCGGCCAGTAAAAAATGAGGCATGGCCATGAAACAAAAAAACCAGATGCGGGGTTTTATGTTAGTAGAGATGTTGATAGTCATTGTTGTTATTGCTGCGCTGATTTCCATCGCTGTTCCAAATTATGTCGCCTATGCGGAACTAGCCCGCACGGCAGCCTGCCTGTCCAACCGTCACAATGTTGAACAGGACAAACGCACATCATATTTGAATAATGAAGCCCAATCGCTGGTTATTGACAATCGATATAAGTGTCCATCCGGCGGTGTCTACGCATGGCTGGTTAGCGATCCGATTGATCCCAACTATCCTCGCGTCGGTTGTTCGCTGCATTACGGCAACACCAAGTTGCCTACAGCTACGGCTGAAAAGTACTTTACCTTTACAAGTTCAACTGGCAAAATCACAGGATATGACCCAAGCGGTGGATTGAATGTGGTAATTCCTGACACGATAGGTGGAGGTTTAGTAAAGATAATCGGGCATGCTGCTTTCATGAATAAGAATCTTTCCAGCGTAACAATACCTCCAAGTGTAACCAGCATAGCAACCAACGCGTTTCATACTAATAATCTTAGCAGCATTGATATACCTGAAAGCATAACCAGTATAGGCCCTAATGCTTTCTTGTATAACAACCTTACAAATGTAACGATTCCGCAAAACGTAACCAGCATTGGTGATTCTGCATTTGCATACAACTCCCTTAAGAGTGTAACCATACTGAGCAAAGACACCAGCTTTGGCACATATGCATTCTCATTTCAAAAAACCTCGGAGAAATTGACAATATATGGGTATAAGAATTCAACGGCAGAAGTCTATGCAAAGCAACGCGGCTATACATTCGTTTCTCTTCCGGAATAGACGGAGAGGCGTCGCAGAGTCTTGGACAGCCTTACTGCACAAGCTGCCGGAGACGCGGTCATGAAACCAAATAATTGGATACGGGGATTCATGCTGGTAGAGATGGTGATAGTCATTGCGCTTATTGCCGCGCTACTTTCCATCGCTGTTCCAAGTTATGTTGCCTATACGGAACTAGCCCGTGCGGCCGCCTGTCTGTCTAACCGTCACAATATTGAACATGACAAACGCGCATCTGATTTGAATAATGACGCCCCATCGCTCGTTATTGACAATCGTTATAAGTGTCCATCCGGTGGTGTCTATGCTTGGCTGGTTAGCAATCAAACACAGTCGGGGTATCCGTCTGTCGCTTGTTCACTTCATTATGCCACTGCACCTTCGCAACTGACAAGTCTTGGCTCAACCTTTACAGAAATTACATCGGCGATGATATCTCTGATTAACAATTTCTACCAGAAGAACAACCGTTATCCCCGGAGCTGGGGAGATTACGTGTTTACCGATATTGGCCTGAACTCGGCGGAATGGGCGCAACCCGTTAGCGGCATTTACTATAAACCCGGAGGAACTACAGTCAAGATCAGGCCGACCGACGGATATGCCGTGACCATGAAAAGCCTGCAGGGGGCAAACCTGATCCTGACTTCCAAATTAAACTGGGATCTGATTTATGACATGGCAACGACACAATGGTACTACCACACCGTTACGCCATCAAACGCGGTTGATATAAAAACAATGCAGGTTGTAAAAAATTAGGCAAACGATAGCCTGAACTATTCAATGCCACCATCTTCATTCGATTATATACAGGTCGCGGATAAATTGGAGAATTGTGCCATGAAAAATAAAACAAACCCCGAACACCGGCGGGGGATCAGGCGATTGGAGAGAGAGGAAGGGCGCAAGCATACCCCCATCATCGCTCTGACTGCCTATGCTCTCAGTGAAGATATCCAGAAGAGCCTGGACGCGGGTTGCGAGGTTCACCTGACAAAACCTATTAGAAAGAAGGATCTCCTGGAGACCATACAGGAATTTGTCACTTCCGGTCTTGAGAGGGAAAAGTCTTGACGGAGCCATAAATATTTTCTATAAAGTAAGGGGATTTTTGAAATATGCAAGAACAGCAGACAGTAAGGATCATTGTGCATGTGGACCCGGATCTGGCGGATATGATTCCCGGTTATCTGGCCAACAGGGAAAAGGATATCGTCGCCATTTGCGATGCCCTCGGTAAAAAGGATATGGATACAGTGCGCAGACTTGGTCATAGTATGAAAGGGTCTGGCGGCGGTTATGGGTTTGAAACCATCACCGATATCGGCATGCTGATTGAAAAAGCCGCAAAGGAAGGCTGGGATGAGGGCATTCGATTGCAGATTGAGCGGCTTAAGAATTATTTGCGTCAGATAGATATTGTCTGAGGCTGACGGCATTTGGAAAGCGCAACGGGAAGATCAAGGCGGATCGCTGGAGGCGTCGTGAAGTTTTTAAATATCTGGAAAAGGGGATAAGATGTCCGAAAATCAATCTTCCGGGGCAGTAATTCTATGTATTGATGACGACCGCGAAGTCCGAAATCTGCTGGAAAAGATTCTGACTGTCGCGGGCTATACGGTTATCAGCGCCGTTGATGGAAGGCAGGGGCTCATCGAAGCCCGTAACAACAAGCCTGATCTAATTCTGCTGGATGTCATGATGCCGGGGATGGAAGGGTTCAGCGTATGTTCACAGTTGCAAGCTGATCAGGAAACGGCCTACATTCCCGTAATCTTTTTGACGGCCCTGGGCGGCGAAGAAGATCGGACAAAGGCCTTTGCCGTCGGCGCGGTGGATTATCTGGCGAAGCCGGCCCCCAAAGAGATTCTGCTGGCTAAGGTTGCAGAACAGATCAAGACGAGCACCCACTGGAAAAAATTAAAGAAGAGGGTTGTTGTAAGCGATGGGACTTCTCTGCCGGCGCATTTCTCCCGGTTCAAACAGTCATTGATCGACCAATTCGATCCTTCCCCGGATATCCGGGATCGCCTGGCCGCAACAGCGCCACTGGACATCTACAATATCTGTGAGCCAATGGGCATAACCCAGGGGGAGATGACAGCACTGATGGCTGAGTTCCTCTCCCTGCCGCTGATTTCAGCAATCGATCCGGCAAAACTTTTGCTGGGGTCTATTCCCGCATCTTTCGCCATCCAAAACCGTGTTGTGGCAATGCTCGATGAAAAACACGGAAAGTCCTTCATTCTGAGCAACCCCTTTGACTGGATTCTTCAAGATACCCTAAAGAAATATTTCGGCCTGCAACTCGATACCGCCCTGCATCTAGCCGAGCCGGATCAAATAAAAGCACTTTTCGAACAGCCGCAAGAATTACAGATGTTGATGTCTGCGGCTCCTGAGAAAAAGCCAACTGATATCCCGAAAGAACCGGAAGAACAGATTTTGCAAAGAGATGTGGAGAAAGGTCCGGTCGTGGCCATCACGAACAACATTCTTTCTTCCGCAGTCAACGAAAGGGCG
>JBAXON010000099.1:0-10535 GCA_037133255.1 Deltaproteobacteria bacterium | reverse complement strand
CCTTTACTTCTGCAAAAATAATCGTTATGAATAGACAAATAGATAGAAGGTATTTTCATGGTAAATAATAGCTTTTTGGACAAACTAAAGACAGGGCTTACTAAAACCCGTGCTGCCCTGACAAAAAATCTGGATAATCTTGTTTTCGGTAAAAAAAATTTAGACAAAGAACTTTTTGAAGAGCTGGAAGAGCTGCTGATTACAGCGGATATGGGGCCGCAATTTGCTCACGATTTGATCAATGATGTTAAAGAAAGAATGAGCCGTAACGAGCTTCAGAATGCCGCTGAAATTAAGAAGATCATGCAGGAGCGAATGGTTGGCATACTGAAGCAAATTCAAATGCCTATGACAATTACCCAAGGGCAGCCATTTGTCATCATGGCAATCGGGGTCAATGGCAGTGGCAAGACAACAACCATCGGGAAGCTGGCCAATTTATTGCAAAGTGACGGCCATGAAATAATGCTTGTCGCCGCGGATACTTTTCGGGCTGCGGCAATAGAGCAACTGGAAGTCTGGGGCAGTCGGGTGAAGGCTCCGGTAATTCGGCAAAAAATAAATGCTGATCCCGCGGCGGTTGTCTTTGATGCAATGGCAAAAGTGAAAGCCGGCTATCGCGGAGTTATAATTGTCGATACTGCCGGCAGATTGCACACACGGGTTAATTTAATGGAGGAGCTCAAGAAGATAAAGAGAGTTATCGGCAAGGAACTTCCGGGTGCGCCTCACGAGATATTGCTGGTTCTTGATGCCACAACCGGCCAAAATGCTGTTATTCAGGCAAAAATCTTTAAAGAAGAAATAGGCGCTTCCGGTATTGTCTTGACTAAGCTCGATGGAACGGCTAAAGGTGGAGTTGTAATAAGAATTGCCAGTGAACTTGCCCTGCCGGTGCGCTATATCGGCGTTGGTGAGGGATTGGAGGATTTACGCGTTTTTGAAAGTAATGATTTCGTTTCGGCTCTTTTAGAGTAAATAATTTGTCGGGGAAATTGTCAGTAGCGGATTCAGAGCAGTAGAGCCGATCCTCAAAACGATACCATCGTATTTAAAAGTGTTTAAAATCGATCAGGTGTAAAAATGAAAATCATTGAATGCGTTCCCAATTTTAGTGAAGGCGCTAATCAAAAGAAGATTAGCGCTATCGCGAAGGTATTTGAATCTTTTCCCGGCGTGCGGCTGGTTGATTACAGCAATGATGTTGACCATAACCGGAGTGTCTTTACTTTTTTGGGAGAGCCCGCTGACGTACTTGATGCCGCGCTGGCAGCTTCAGGTAAAGCACTGGAGTTAATTGATATGCGCAAACAGACAGGCGTTCATCCGCGATTAGGGGCAGTTGATGTCGTGCCCTTCATTCCGTTGGGAAAAACAAAGATGAAAGACGCCGTCGATTTGGCGCACACTTTCGGGCGTAAGCTCAATGAACTCTACGGTGTACCCGTTTATTTTTATGGCCAGGCGGCGTTAATCCCCGAGCGCGGTGAACTGGCAAATGTCCGGCACGGCGGATATGAAGCACTTTCAGATAAAATGGCCAATTCGGCAGATGCACCCGATGTGGGCAAACCAAAATTCAATCCGCGAGCGGGCGCGACGGCTGTGGGCGCGCGCGAACTACTGGTTGCTTATAATATAAATCTCAACTGTGACGATTTAAGACTTGTTCAAAAAATTGCTTCACAAATAAGGGAGAAAAGCGGCGGCCTCAAGCATGTGCGAGCCATTGGCGTTATTCTGAAGAGCCGCGGCCTCGCGCAGGTTTCAATTAATCTGACCAATTGCAAAGAAACTCCGCTTAAGGCCATTTATGATCAGGTAGAGACGCTGGCCGCAGATCGCGGTGTGGAAATTTTAGAGTCGGAATTGATTGGCCTTGTGCCCAAATGCGCTTTTGCGGGAACGAAACCAGTAAATCTTAAACTGGTTAATTTTGATAAAGAGCGATTGCTGGAAACTCACTTAAAGGCTTTCTCCGGTTAGATGGTTGACACCCTAACCAAAGCATGTTATTTCTCCACCCGCATCAAAGTACCAGCTTTTTTAATGCCCCTGTAGCTCAGATGGATAGAGCGACAGATTCCTAATCTGTGGGCCGCGTGTTCGACTCACGCCAGGGGCACCAAATAAATTCTCTTTTTATCTGGGCGTGGCTTGGGGTGTGACTTTTCACTGCCCGATCCTACACCACCAATACTGCGCAAAAGTTGCATCCGTCGGCTACCTGTCCAAGTTATGCTGTTTTGATAATTGCCTCTCCGGAGTTTCACAAGATGAATCTAGTAAAAATACTAGACTTGTCTAGCAAATAGTGTATAATGTATCCATGCCTAAACTTTATGAAAGATCATTTGTGGCGCAATTGGAGCAACGGATTTCTGCCGGTCAGCCACTTATCCAGGTGCTTATAGGCCCGCGTCAGGTTGGAAAAACAACCGGGGTAAAGCAACTTCTGGCCCGATATTCTTATGCCACCCATTATGCCAATGCCGATGATATTTTGATCACTGATCGTACTTGGCTAATCGAGCAGTGGCAGAAAGCCTTACTTTCAGGCAAAAAGACGCTCTTGGTAATTGACGAGATTCAAAAGGTTTCAAACTGGTCGGAAACGGTTAAATCCCTATGGGATAGGGCACCCAAAGCTTTACGGGTGATCATTTTAGGTTCAAGTTCTTTGCAATTGCAAAAAGGTCTTACAGAAAGTCTTGCCGGCCGTTTCGAGCTGATACGAACGCATCAATGGACGTTCGATGAGCTGAAGTGCGCTTTCAAATATGATCTTGATCGCTACCTGACATATGGTGGCTATCCGGGCGCTGTTGCCTATGAAAATGAGTTCGACCGCTGGTATGCCTATCTGAAAGATTCTATTATTGAGTCGGTTGTCGGCAAGGATATTCTACTCAATCATAAAGTAGGCAACCCCGCACTGTTTCGCCAGGCATTTGAGATTTTATGCCGCTACCCGGCACAGGAGATAAGTTACACCAAATTGTTGGGGCAGCTTCAGGAGAAAGGTAATACCGACTTGGTCAAATATTATATCGAGCTTTATTCCGGTGCATTCCTCATTCATCCGCTGGAAAAATATTCAGCGAAAAATTATTTATCTCGTGGCTCAAGCCCTAAGATGCTTGTTTCCTGTCCTGCTTTATATACGATGCATGAAGGCCCACAAGTTATAGCCGATCCTGAAAAACGGGGACGAATCTTTGAGGCAGCTGTGGGTACCCAGCTTTTACAATTGCCGGGAGATCTGTATTATTGGCGCGAGAAGCAAAAAGAAGTTGATTTTGTTTATAAGTATCAGGGGCTGATTTATGCCGTGGAGGTTAAATCGGGTCGCCGAAAATTATCCAAGGGATTAAATGCATTTATGGAAAAGTTTCCTAAGGCGCGTCCCGTGATTATCACTCCCGAAAATTTTGCTCAATTTTCCGAAAATTCTCGTAATTTTTTGGATAGCATCGCAGTTTAGTAGAAGTAAGAAAATGACTGATGCAAAAAAAATAGATATGATAAAGATAAAACTTAATTGCATAATCCAACACGAAAAGAGAAAGGTTGAAAAGATGAAGCAAATCTGGAAGCTGTTTTTCGGTGTGGCCTTTTGTGGGCTTCTGGCGTTTTTAGTTCTGCCGGTCGAAGCGGCTGTGACCAAGGCCTTTGTGAGCATTTCCCCTCAGAAGTATTTTGTCCAGAAAATCGGGGGGGATCTTGTGGATGTTTCTGTTCTCGTTCCCGCCGGTGCCAGTCCCCACAACTTCGAACCCAAACCGCGACAGATGGCCGAATTGTCGAAAAGTGCCGTCTATTTTGCAGTGGGAATCGATTTTGAAAAGGTCTGGTTGAAAAAAATCGCGGCTGCCAATCCTAAGATGCGCATTGTCCACACCGACGATGGCATCACCAAAATTTCGATGGCAGGCGTTCATGACGAAGAAAAAAACGGGCGCGAGCATCCGCGAAAATCGAAGGTGGATGCCCGGGCGGGGCACGATCAAGGCGGCGGCTCGCCGGATCCACACATTTGGTTATCTCCGCCTCTGGTGAAAATCCAGGCCAGGCAAATCCTTGATGCCTTCGTTGCCATAGATCCGGGCAATCGGGCAAAGTATGAATTCAACACTGCCTCATTCATGAGAGAGATAGACGAGCTGGATGCCGAGCTGAAGACGTTTTTTGCCAGTCGTAAAGGAGGGCAGTTCATGGTATTCCACCCCTCATGGGGCTATTTTGCGGAAGCCTATGGATTGGTACAGGTTCCCGTTGAAATAGAAGGGAAGGATCCCAAACCGGCTCAGCTCCAGAAGCTCATTGGTCATGCCCGGGAGCGCCAAATCAAGGTGATATTTGTCCAGCCTCAATTCTCCGCGAAAAGCGCCGAGCTTCTGGCCCGGGAGATTGGCGGGCAGATTGTTTATACGGATCCTCTGGCAGAGAACTGGGCGGGAAATCTGCGCGAAGTAGCCCGAAAATTCGGAGCGGTCGCGCGATGAAAGGAAAGTGATGCCGGAGACCATCATCCAGATGCAAGACGTGTGGTTTTCCTTTAACGGGCAGCCGGTTCTCCGGGAGGTGAACCTGCGTGTGCCTCAGGATGATTTCCTGGTTGTCATCGGTCCCAACGGCGGCGGGAAAACGACCATGCTCAAGCTGATGCTTGGTCTGCTCGAGCCCACTCGGGGAACGGTATCTGTTTTCGGCGAGCCCCCTTCCCGGGTTTCAGACCGAATCGGCTATGTGCCGCAGAACGTCCATATCAACAAGGAATTTCCGGTCTCCGTACTCGATGTTGTCCTGATGGGTCGTTTGAGAAGCAGTCGGGGTTGGTCCTGGCATACAAGGCAGGACAAGGTGGCCGCGCAGCAAGTATTGGAGCAGATGCGGTTGTGGGGTTGCAGGGACCGGAGGATAGGTGAGCTCTCCGGTGGTCAGTTGCAGCGCGTGTTTATTGCCAGAGCGCTGGTCTCGGGTCCTGAGGTTCTCTTTCTGGACGAGGCTATGGCCAGCATCGATGCGCAGGGACGTGGGGAGTTTTACGATATTCTGAAGGAGTTGAATCGGACGGTTACCATCGTGGCGGTAAGCCACGACATGATGATCCTTTCTAAACAGGTGAAATCCGTGGCTTGTGTCAACCGCGAGCTTCACCACCACGATTCAGGCGAGATCACCCAGGAAATGCTCGATGCGACTTATCACTGTCCGGTGGACCTGGTGGCCCACGGTATCCCACACCGGGTGCTCAGCGTGCACGCGGACAAAAGGGAGGACGAATAATATGTGGGAGGCGCTGCAATTGGAGTTTGTTCGTAACGCCCTGCTGGCCGGTGTTTTGGTGAGCATCGTTTGCGGAGTAATCGGGACATTGGTCGTGGTAAACAGGATTGTTTTTCTGGCAGGCGGCATAGCCCACGCCGCTTACGGGGGGATCGGACTGTCTTTTTTCATGGGATGGCCGTATGCGGTCGGAACCACAGGAGTATCGCTTCTCTCCGCAGGCGTCATGGCCGCAGTCACACTCAATGCCCGGCACCGTGTTGATGCGATGGTTGGAGTGATCTGGGCGGTGGGGATGGCGATGGGCGTGATCCTGCTTGACCTCACGCCGGGCTACAATGTTGATCTGATGAGCTTCCTGTTTGGGAGTATTCTGGCTGTGCCGGTTTCGGATCTGTGGCAGATGGCCGCAATCGGGCTCGTAGTTATTGCTATCGTCACCTATTATTATAACGATTTTCTAGCCATGTCCTATGATGACGAGTTTGCCCGTCTGAGAAATGTTCCGGTTACCTTTCTGTATTGCCTGCTTTTGGCTATGGTCGCCCTCACGGTGGTGATGATCATCCGTGTGGTAGGCCTGATCCTGGTGATCGCGCTTCTGACTATTCCACCGTTCATTGCGGAAAAATTAACCGGATCACTGCGGGCCATGATGGTGCTGTCCTCTATTTTAAGCTGTCTGTTCACCATCACAGGGTTGTGGCTTTCCTATCTTTTTAACCTGACCTCCGGGGCGACAATCATTCTGGTGGCTGCTGCTGGTTTCTTCACGTCTGCCATGTGGGAGCGTCTGAGGCCGCAGAGGTCTGCAGATTCGTAAATCGGAACAGTCAAATCTTTGTAAATGGGGATGTTTTTTATGAAAAATATGTTTTCAACTCGTACAGGTATCATCGTCGTTGGGGCCGTTATCGGCATTGGCGCAGCGCTACTCCAGTACTTCGGCAATCCACCCAATATGGGGATTTGCGTGGCCTGCTTTGAGCGCGACATTGCCGGCGCTCTGGGATTGCACCGTGCGGATGCGGTACAGTATCTTCGTCCGGAAATTATGGGGTTTGTTCTGGGATCTTTTGTTGTGGCTCTTCTTGCCGGAGAACATAAACCTCGCGGTGGTTCGGCGCCCCTTGTCCGCTTTTTCCTCGGCATTTTTGCCGTGCTGGGCGCGCTGGTATTTCTGGGTTGCCCGTGGCGTGCGCTTCTGAGGCTGGCCGGCGGTGACGGTAACGCGATTTTAGGACTTCTTGGCCTTATCGCGGGCATTTTTATCGGCGTACAATTTATTAAACATGGTTACAGTCTGGGACGCTCTTATCCGCAAAAGAAAGCCGGCGGCTGGATTTTTCCGGCACTGATGGTTGGTCTTTTACTTTTTTTGGTGTTTCAAGTCTCCTTCGCGCCGGGTGGCCCCATTTTCTTTAGTCTGAAAGGCCCCGGTTCTCAACATGCTCCGATTATTCTCAGTTTGATTGCCGGTTTAGTGATCGGCGCTCTGGCGCAGCGCAGCCGCTTTTGCACGATGGGAGCGTTTCGGGATGTTATTCTGTTGAAGGATTTTCACCTGATCAGCGGTGTTGCCGCTCTGCTGGTTTTTGCCTTTGTGATGAACTTGATTCTTGGTCAATTCAACCCCGGCTTTGAAGGCCAGCCCATTGCCCATACTGATTATACCTGGAATTTTCTGGGCATGTCCTTGTCTGGTCTGGCGTTTGTTCTGGCCGGAGGTTGTCCCGGAAGGCAACTGTTTCTTTCCGGGGAAGGTGACATGGATGCCGCAGTATTCGCGCTGGGCATGATTGTCGGCGCGGGTATCGCCCATAATTTCGCGATGGCATCATCCCCCAAAGGGGTTGGCGCTTTCGGTCCAGCTGCCGTTATCATCGGATTAGTTTTCTGCCTGATTATCGGTTTTACACATAGAGATAGGATAATAGTTTGATAAATGGAAACACTTTACTTGGATAACGCCGCAACATCGTTTCCCAAACCGGAAGCGATGCTTGCGGCGATGATCAATTACCAGCAGACCATTGGTGGCTCTCCCGGGCGTTCCGGCCACGGCCTTTCCATTGACGCGGGACGAGTCGTTTTTGAAACAAGGGAAACTGTCGCGCGTCTTTTCAACATAGATGATCCTCTTCGAATAGCCTTCACAAAAAATTCAACAGAAGCGCTCAACATTGCTTTGTGTGGCCTGCTTAAGAAAGGCGATCATGTCATTACAACAAGTATGGAGCATAACTCCGTGATGCGGCCGTTGCGGTTTCTCCAGTCCTGTGGCGTGGAGTTGTCGGTAATACCCTGCTCATTGCAAGGCGATCTTGATCCGGAAGACATCAGAAGAGCTTTGCGTAAAAACACAAAAATAGTTGTCCTTACCCATGCTTCCAACGTCACGGGAACCATCATGCCGGTTGAAGAAATCGGGAAGATTATCCGGGGCAGTGGCGATACTTTATTGTGTGTGGATGCCGCCCAGACCGCAGGAGCGTTGCCCATTGATGTAGCTAAAATGTCAATTGACCTGCTTGCTTTTACTGGGCATAAATCATTCTATGGTCCTCAGGGCACAGGAGGGCTTTATGTTCGCGAAGGCCTCGATAAAAACCTTTTGCCGCTGATGAGAGGGGGGACAGGCAGCCATTCGGAGTTTGAATACCAACCGGATTTCATGCCGGATAAGTATGAAAGCGGTACGCCGAACGCTATTGGACTTGCAGGACTTGGCGCGGGCGTAGCTTTTATTTTGGAGCAGACAGTACAGGCAATCAGAGCAAAAGAAGAACAACTGACAGCCCGCTTTCTTGATCAATTGGTAGAAGAGAAAGATAAAATGACAATTTACGGTCCAAAAGATGCAGCTTTGCAAACAGCTGTCGTTTCATTTAAATTAAAGAACATCACTCCATCGGATGCTGCCCTTTACTTTGAAGAAAAATGGGGTATCATGTGCCGTCCCGGGCTGCATTGCGCGCCTGCGGCTCATAAAACAATCGGCACATTTTCGCAAGGTACCGTGCGCTTCAGTTTTGGTTTTTTTAACAGCGAAAAAGATATTGATATGGCGGTAGGTGCTGTGCAAGACTTAATGCAAAAAGGAAACGTGGTTTAGTCATGATGCAAAAAGAATCGGCAGGGGTTGTCCTTTTCGAATCCATAAGCCACGCGCTGCGCGCGGAAAAATTGATCAAAGCCGCGCAAATTACCTGTAAGCTGATTCCTGTGCCGCGTCATCTCAGCTCTGATTGCGGTGTATGTCTTCGTTTTAACACGGATGTAAAAGGACAAGTCGAAAATATTCTGGAGGGAAAGCTTGATTTCTTTGAGATCAAACTTCTCTGATGTTTTTGTCATTGAAAAAAGGCAGGATCAGTATGATCCTGCCCTAAAAAGCAATAGTCAAGGCCTGCGATTTTCAGTTAGTACTTCCCGCCAATATAATCGCTTAATTGATTAATCAGCGTATCCTTTTGAGAGATAGTTGATTTTACTACGTCTCCAATGGAGATGAGTCCAACAAATTTGCCTGCGTCGAAAATGGGCACGTGCCTTATGTGCTTCCCGGTCATCAGCACCATGCAATCATCTATAGGCGTATCAGATTTTACAGTGTACATTTTATCAAAAGGCGTCATAATCTCTTTTATACTGGTGTCCACGGATTGCTTCCCTTTCAGGGCTATTTTCCTGGCATAATCACGTTCCGTCATGATGCCCACAACCTTTCCCTTTTTATCAACGACCATCAATGCTCCGATTTCTTTTTCAGCCATGAGCTTCAGGGCGTCCATTACCGAAGCCTCCGGTAGAATCGTCCATAGTTGTTTCGCCTTGCTCTTTAAAATATCGCTTACTCTCAGCATAACCCAACACCTCCACGTGAATTTAAATTATTTGATCTATCTTACAATGCCACATTAAAAGAAAAAGAAAAAATTGGCAAGCATTTCTATTAGGATTTCTATCAGTTTAAAATTGTAAATTTCCCCCTTTCTGGAAACGTTCATATGCGCAAACGATTATTCTTGTTTTTTGCGGTAATGTTTCTATCATCAAAAAACAGTAAATGGCCTGTAAAAAAATTAAGCTTAATATCAACAACTTCCTATACTACACAACTTGGCCAAGTCAGTAAAGGTTGCTGATTTGAAGTGATAAGCAGCAGTTTACGATTTCTTTTCAAGGTTTATTTTGTATTTGACATATCAACACTAATTCGGTAACTCTCATAGAAGTTTCTCGTGCAACAAGACACTAGCCAATTTTATATTTCCAGCCAACACCGCTTTTCTCAATTGAGGAGAATCATATGAAAGATTCATTGAAGACAAAGCAGGAACTTATTAAAGAGCTATCTGTCTTAAAGAAGAAAATAAGCAAACTGGGAAAATCAGAATCTCAGCAAAAGCTGATAGAGATGGAACTGCACAAGAGCGAACATAAATTTCGCCAGCTTGCCGAGGATATGCCGGCGCTTATTTGTACTTTCTTGCCGGATAGCACTTTGACCTATGTAAATAAGGCCTACTGTGAATTGTTTCAAAAGCGGCCTGATGACCTTGTCGGGAAAAAATTCCTTGATTTCTTACCCGATAATGCGACTCGCGAAAATGTTGTACGCCAATATATGTCACTCACGGCGGAAAATCCTGTGAAGACTTATGAACATAAAGTGATTTTATCCGATGGAACTGACCAATACCATTGGCATCGCTGGACCGACCGTGCTTTTTTTAACGATAATGGTCAGATTAGCCATTTTCAGTCCATAGGTCAGGAAATCACCGAGCGCAAGCGGGTCGATGAGGCGGTCAGAGAAAATGAAGATCGTCTTATGCGAATATCTTCAATAATTTCTGATGTTACCTATTCCTGCACATCAGATGAGAATGGAACTTTTTCTATTAACTGGATGATGGGAGCAGCAGAACTGGTAACCGGTTATTCCATCGATGAGATCAAAGAGCAGGGCTGCTGGGGTTTCCTGGTTATTGAAGAGGATAAGTCCCTTTTTGAGGAAAACGTCATCGGACTTGCTCCGGGATCAACTGGGTCATGTGAACTGCGTATCCGCCATAAAAACGGTGGTATCGTCTGGCTTGCCTCATGCGCTGAATGTGTCATGGTATCTGAGAAATTCAGTCGATCCGTCTTGTATGGTGGTATTATCGACATCACCGAGCGCAAGCGTGCGGAGGCAGAGTCCAATCTTTATGCAAAGGAACTCGAAGATGCTAATACAG
>JBAXON010000098.1:0-10537 GCA_037133255.1 Deltaproteobacteria bacterium | reverse complement strand
CTACCTGCGCCGGAAAGTTTATATCGGACCACTTAGGGAGTATCCGGAAAGGGTTTATTCCTATTCTGGGAATATTCCGTCCAATGTCGGGAAATCCGGTAAATACACGCCGGACATTCTCATGAAAAGGTCTGATCTCGTGACAAAGATCAATGAGTGGTTCAAACGATTTGAAATCGGATACAAGCTAAAAGTTGATCCTCTTAAGAGAAATCTATTTGCGCTGATCCTGACCGACATAAGAACTGGCTGCGAGGTTAGCCCCAAAGATTTAGGTTTCGGTATCGGCCAAATCCTCCCCATTCTTGTTCAAGGAGCCCTTTCCGAAAATAATATTCTTTTTATTGAACAGCCCGAAATCCATTTACACCCGCGCTTGCAGGCTGAATTGGGCAGTTTTATTGCTGAAATGGCCGGTAGGAGTAAATATGACCATTCGCTGGAAGCAATAGACTACGAAGAAGAAAAATATGGCAATCAATTCATTATCGAAACCCATAGCGAACATCTTGTCCTGCGCCTCCTGCGTTTAATACGGGACACGACTAACGGCGAATTGAAAGAAGGTGAAAAGCCTCTGCGGCCGGAAGATGTGGCGGTCATTTATGCCAAGCCGACAGAACACGGGACGGAACTCATGGAACTTCGAATCTCTGCGGATGGCGATTTTATCGACAAATGGCCGGATGGATTCTTCACGGAACGGGAAAAGGAACTATTCTGATGATTTACGAGTTCGCTGTAGAACCCGCCGCAATCGATAATTGGAAAGATTTCCGTTTTATCTACGATCAGGTAGGCGTGGAACATGGCAGGCTCATTTCACGTTTTCCCCGGAAGTGGGTCGCGATGGTCATTGACGCACTTAAACTTAACCCCCAGATGCGTGATATAGAACGTACGCGAATTGTTGAAAAATTGCGGAATTCAGATAACAAGATTGCCAGGATGAACCGGCCATACGACCCGGCAATGAATTGGATGCTGAATGTTCAGACACAGCAAAAACAGAAGCCATTCAATGCAGTAGTTGGACGTCGCAACGAAATCGATGCCGATAATTTTCTGAACATCGCCGATTTAGACGACACGTACCCTCTTTGGAAAATATCGACAGATGCAGTTGTTCCCCGTAAGGCATGGGAGTTGGCCTGCTGCGCCCGCTTGCTGATGCAAATAAGCAGAAAGATCATTATTATTGATCCCAATTTTGATCCCGTCAAATCACGCTTTATTGAAACTTTCTCTCATTTGATTACCTTTGCTTGTGATCAGCATACGCCCGAACGGTTGGAGTTGCATGCGGAGTATGGGTTTTTCAAGGAGCAGCGAAGAGAGAATGACTGGAAAAGCGATTGTTTCAAAAATCTTTCCCCGCTGATTCCGGAATGCTTATCGATAGAAGTTTTTCAGTGGGAGGCAAAGCTGTCAGGAGACAAGCCACACGCAAGATATATTCTAACGGAGTTTGGCGGCATTCGTTACGATTACGGGATCGATGAGGGTGAGGGGCAGACAACGGATGTTTCGCTTTTAGGTCATAAAGCTTATGAACAGCGTTGGCGGAACTATCAAGAAGAGACGGCCGCTTATCACCGATATGATAAATTCACCGTTACTGGCAGCAAAATAAATCCGGGCAAGGATACATGAATGGGCGATGTCAGAAAAGAGAAAACTATTGTATTCGCTAATCATGCCGAATACGAGAGTGTAAAGAACATATTGGAAAATGATGTAAACTTTGCTTCCACAAGAAAGGTAATTCACACTTTTAACGATACCGGAAAATCGATCACATACTTGACCGAAGAAATCACCCCTGAAAATGAAGACACTGACCGAACAAAAGTTCTTCTGCTATTCAAGAATCCTCATCCCGATTCCGTTGCAGCTGGGCTTTTTCTCTCCGAGCCGCATTCGCAGATATTTTGGAATCGTCTGTTTGAGGTTGATTACAACCGTAGCCTCCTGCCTTTACTGAACGGAAGCGATTGGATCAGCGGCGTGGCGAACACGTTGCTCTCCGGAAAATACGACTCCCCTTTTCTCTATTACTTCCGGTGCCTCTATCCTTTTCCGACGCGACAGTTTGCCGACTTACAGAAACTCTTTGCCGGAGCGCCGTTGACCTACAAAAGAGAAATGCTGGACAGGTCATTGATCGAGCTGATGGCCTACGTCAAGCGGCACGGCATCAAACACATCATCGTTTTCTTCAAAGACGCCGTGGAGTTGCTGGGATGCAGGGCTTTGCCGACGTCAATTAACGCCGTCACCGCCGCAAAAAAAGGGATCGATCAGGCCATTGCTCAAGGTGACGATTCTCTCTTCTGGCAACAAAACAGAGGCTTCCGTCAAAAAACAAAAGACGGACTCTGGATTTATCTCAACATGAACACCCGCGCCAAAAACCACGGAACCCATCTGCCCAAGCGGTATTTTACCTACAACCTGGAATTCATTCTGAAAGACATATTGAAAAACTCACTCAATCAAAATTGTCAGTAACAACTGTTACTATTTCAGTAATGATTCTTACTCAAATTTGTCCGTCCAAAACTAGCCTTATAAAATATACCTATATTATTATGTGCATACACGTCTCGTATCTTTTGGCATGTATTCTGCTTTTCTAATGCATAAAAACTATAAAGGAGCAAACATGCTGCTGATATTCACCGAAATTGTTTTAGTCGCCGTGATTATTTGGTGGATCGCGCAATCCGCCAAAATTATGCTGATGATCTGGTTGAAAATAGGCGCAAATCTATTTGAGTACACGATGATCCATACTGATGACGAAACCGGCGATTTTTATGGATTCACATTTACCAATGATAAAAATTGGGACCATAGATGTCTGAAAGACTTGAAAGTCGCAGTCGCAAAGATTGATGAGAAAGGGGGAAATGAATGAAAATATGCAGACGATGTCAACGCGACTATGAGCACGATTTTTCAGAGGTAACAAGTCCGGCTCAGGAACTTGGAGATTTATTTTTGGAAAATTCCACTGCGGTTGAGGAAGACGGACTCTGTCCGGAATGCAAGGAAGAAAAGGGAATATTGTTTTTGCTTGGATTTGGTCAATAACAATAAATGGAGAAAGAGGATACGATGATCGATGATTTCATGAAAGCCAATAACTGGCATATTGCCGACCGGATGGCGCTTCCCGGACGCGAAGGCGAATTTTTTTCTTTCGACGATATACCGCTTTCACGGGAGTCTGCCAGCTTTCTAAAATCTTCCTTCCCCGCCGGAATTTATGGCCATCAGAAAAAGGCGATTAAATTGTCGCTGGATGGTGAGAATATCTGCATCACCACGGGAACAGCATCAGGCAAAAGCATGCCGTTTTACGTCGCGGCAATGGAAAAGCTCGTTTCCGATCCGAAGGCGCGGGTGATTGTTGTTTACCCCCTCAAAGCGTTGGGCAGAGAGCAAGAGGAGCGTTGGATTTCATCGCTCCAGAGTGCCGGCATTGATGCCCGCGTAGGAAGAATCGACGGACAGACGCCAATGCACTCGCGCATGGAAATTCTGCGAAACTCCCGTGTCTTGATTATGACGCCCGACATCATCCATGCCTGGTTTCTCTGCCATGTAAGCGACAAGGCCGTGATGTGCTTTTTGTTTAAAACACAACTCATTATCGTTGACGAGGTCCACTATTACACTGGCGTTTTTGGCAGCAACGCGGCATTTCTCTTTCGCCGGCTGCGTCACATCCTGCAACTGCTGCGAGTGTTTCCGCAGTTTATCACGGCCTCAGCCACCATCGCCGCGCCGGAGGACCACCTGCGCGACCTTTTCGGCCTGAAATTCCGGATCATCGATTCCGGATACGACACCTCGCCAAGACAGGGAGTGACCATCCACCTGGCCGATCTTCCCGATAAGGGCGATCTTTTGACTTCGCTGGCTGAGTTGATGGACTATATCGGCCGTAAGACCGACCACAAATTCATTACCTTTGTTGACAGTCGCAAGCAGGCTGAGTATCTGGCTTCCATCGTTTCGCGTTTTCAGGTCAAAGATGCGGAAGACGCTGATTTTACGCATGACAATCATCTGAATAAGCTCAACATTCTGCCCTATCGTGCCGGATATGAGGAACATGACCGACAGCTCATTCAGGAGCGGTTGAGCAGGGGAACGTTGGCTGGCATCGTCAGCACCAGCGCCCTGGAACTAGGTCTGGACATTCCGTACCTGACCTTGGCCATTCTGGTTGGCGTACCTTACTCCGCAACGAGTTTTTATCAGCGCATCGGGCGGATCGGGCGGCATGCGCCTGGAGAGGTGATCATCGTCAACGGCGGCGACATTCACAGCGCCAGCATCTTCCGGGAGCCGCAGCAGCTTCTCAAAATGCCCCTGTCGGAAGGTGCCCTCTACCTTGAAAATTCCCGGGTGCAGTACATCCATGCCCTGTGCCTGGCTAGGCACGGTGGCGAGCACGACCGTGTGCGTTCCTTTCTGGGTATAAAAGAGAGCCCGGAATTCAAGAGCGATATCACTTGGGCCAAAGGATTTTTGAAGCTATGCCAATCTGAAAGAATCGGAGAAATCGCGCCTGAATTTCAGGCCATGAAGTCGCAGGCCGGCGAAGATCCGCATCATGCCTTTCCGTTGCGGGATGTGGAAATTCAATTCCAGATAAAGTACAAGAGGGGGCATCTCGAAGAAGCACGCGGCTCGCTGTCCTACAGCCAATTGATGCGCGAAGCCTATCCGGGCGGTGTTTATTATTACACGACAAGACCATACCGCGTCTGCCGGGTAAATGTCCACAGACGGATGGTCGAAGTGCGCCATGAAAAGAAATACACTACGAAGGCGCAAATGATGCCGACGCTTGTATTCCCCAATCTTAGCGAGGGCAACGTTCTTGTCAGCAAGCGCTTTGGGGAATTGATTGCTGTGGAGTCGCCCCTCCAGATTCGGGAGTCGATCATTGGCTACAAGGAGCGCCGTGGGCCGAATGAAACATTGTGCAGTTATCCCCTCGATCCGACGGGCAGCGTCTATTTCGATCTGCCGCGCTTCACCAGGAATTTCTTCACAACGGGTATCACCTTTACACATCCCGCCATGAATCAGAAAAATGTGAAAAATGAATTAATCGCTCAGATTCTATTCGAGGCATTTCTCATGGTTCTCCCCTTCGAACGGCGCGACATCCATTTTGCCGCCGACCGCTACCGGGTGGAGCGGGGGCCAATTGGTGAAGGCGCAAAATTCGTGGCAATCTATGACCAGACCTACGGCAGCCTGCGCCTCTCATCGCGCATTCTGGAAGACCGGACGCTACAGGAAATCTCGGGCAAGATGAGCATCATTACGAAGCTCCGGCAGGAGGAAGGTTCTCTGGACAAACACTCGGAAACTGCGGAGGCTTTGAACCGGATATTGGCCTGCCTCCAGCAACATCCCGAAACCATCTCTATCGGCGCGACGTCCGATCCCTCAGACAGTACAAGTGATGCCATAAATATCATCCTGCCTGGCTCAAAAGGCCTGAACATCAGGAACAACAATGAGGAATTCTTTGTGGAAAATGTTTTCTACAGTCCTCATTACAAAGGGTTGGCGTATCGGGGACACAATGGTTATGGGGAAAAGGAAACAAATCATGACGTCAAGACGATTGTCGCTCTCGAATCCCTGATCGAAATCCCCGGTGAGAGCAAGATGGGATTATACAATCCTGAATTCTGAAATTCTGCCAGCAGAAGCAGGTCGTGTAACTCAAAGTATTGCTACCCTTTGCTGGGTGAGGGATTACAGTGATTGTCCGCTGAACAGAAAAAAGTGAGAGGTGCTACCCATAGCCCTGTGTAAAATATCGATTGCAACTGGTAATCATCAGTCCAATTCCAAACCCAAAACACTTGACTTGTAGATAAAAGAGAGGATAGGCATCAATCCGGTTTGGCTATGGTCAGCCACAGAAAAGTTTCGCCGCCGATTTGGCGGTATTGGGCAGACTCTATCGCGAACCCGATCGATTTTAAACTTGCGGTTAGGGCAACAGGTGTCGTGTGACTGTAAAATAATTGTTCGCCCATAAATTCCTTATAACCGTTGAAAACTTCAGTACCTGTATATTCTTTTGTGGCATAGGTGAAAAGAGATCTGCCACCCGGCTTCAGCCAGCGATAAATTTTTTGAAAAATTTCCTCATGCTTTTTGTATTCAATGTGAAAAATGCAATAAATCGCTGTGACCGCGTCAAACTGCTCATCGGGAAACTCCGCCTCGCAAATATCTGTGCATATAGTTTTTAGTGAAGGCTGATATAGGTGAGCCAGCGCAAGCATCTTTTGCGAAAAATCCACGCCGGTTACCTGCCAGCCATGTTGAATAAAGTAAGCCGGGAAAGGTTCTCCCGCGCCGCAGCCCAGATCAAGCAAATGACCTGTTTTACAATGTAATCTTTTGTAGAAATCGGCAATGACATCGGTCATATCGAATAAACCACGATTTTTTTCGTATGTTTCTGCAAGACGGTCATAAATTATTTGCATGTCATTTTGCATAATATCTCCACCATTAATAAAAGGGATTTGCCTGACTGAAATCGGGGGTTAATTCCTGATCGCTTACTTCCTGCACAAAAAGATTTTCAAAGCCTAATTGCAGGGTATAATCCAGGATCTGATTATATTCATCGCTGGTAATTCTGCGACCTAAAGCGTGATCTTTACTCACTTTGGAAATCGGCGTGTACTGAGACATCAGACTTATCGGCACTTTAGTTGATATTTCTTTTTTAATCAGCCTCAGCACCTCTTTAGAATTCGTAAGCCTGCCAGGCAAAACCAGATGACGCACTATTATGCCGTGACTGGCAACGCCGTTTTGTAAAACTAGATCGTCACCTACTTGTCGCACCATCTCATGCAGCGAGTCAAGCGCGAACCGCGGATAAACGGGTGCCTGCGAAAATAAGACAGCGTCTTCTTCCAGGCCGTATTTGAAATCAGGCAGATAAACATCTACCATCTGATCAAGCATATTGATTATTTGTGGATCTTCATAGCCCCCGCAGTTATAAACGAAAGGAACTTTCAGTCCGCGCCCGCGTGCCAGATGTAGTGCTTCCATAATTAATGGCACCTGCGGTGTTGGTGTTACCGGTTCAATATTGTGACACCCTTGTTTTTGCAAATCAAGCATTACCTCCGCCATTTGCGCGCAATCCAGTTCTCTGCCGACGGTACTATGTGATATTTGATGATTTTGACAATAAATGCAACGCAAATTGCAGGAAGAAAGAAAGATAGTTCCGGCGCCGTTTTTCCCGGAAAGTGGCGGCTCTTCACCGTGGTGTGGCAGCGCGCAATCCATAATGATCTTTGCTGGCAGACCGCAGTAACCTAATTCACCTTCTGCGCGGTTCACCCGGCAGGCACGTGGGCAAAGCACGCAATCTCTGTATGTTTCTTTTAGCTTGGAAACTTTATCTTCTGGTTCCACTTTAACTCATATTAAAGTTTTTCCACTACGTCCCGAATCCTGCCGCTTTCCACCAGTTCCAGGAAATCATCGCCTAGTGGCGCGGACAATTCCACGGCTTTATACCAATTTTTAACCCGCTGATCATGATCGTCAATGTAAGTCAGAAAATCATCGCGATCCGGCACTTTTTTATCCGGGAGCGTTTCAATAAAACTTTGCGAAGGGAAAACCATCAAGACATTGCTTAATGTTTCCGCGTCCGGTACCCGGCGAACTATTTTTTTATCCAACCAACCGGGAATGATTCTTTCCTGATGATGGAAGAAAAGGGTTAAATCATTTTCCTTGGCGGAAAACTGCTGGGTAAGATGATAATCAATCAAGCCGCCATCGCGGTAAATCCCTCGCGGAGCTCCATAAATATTTTGCACACCGGCTACAACTAAAGGGATGGCGCCGCTGGCCATCACGGCATATTTGAAATTGGTTTCGCTTAGCCGCACGAAACGACCGCGGAATTGCGGTCTTAAGCAAAAAGGGGACGGTTTAGCGCCATTATAAAAAACAACTCTTTCCGCGAAACGGTAAATATTATTGCGGCTGAAATAATTAAACAAAAAACAAGTGGCCAGGCCTATTTTCTGCAGCCAAAGATTTTCGGCTGCAATCAGGCCGCGCCCGCGGGCAGTGATTATGGATAAACGGTACTTTTTGTTGAGCAGGGCAAAAGAAAGCGCGTCGTCTTCCACATACTCATTGAGGACGTTGGTGAGTTTTGACAGCACTGTTTGCGGTGTATCGTCTCGCGAATACTCCACATTGATATAGGCGTCGATAAGTCTGCGGTAACACTCGGCTGCCTGCGGCTGCAACCACGCGGCAAAGCGCCAGGCTCCCGCTGAGGAGCCGATCAGATGAACGGCATTTGCGCGTCCCAAAATCCCCTTTGTCAGGAGAGTTAAATCAAATCCGCTGGCAATCAGCCATCTTGGCCCTACCGCCGGCCCGAAATAAGAGGAGATGGAATCAAAATTAAATCCACCGTCTTTAATTATTTCATAGGCGCCCTGACCTGCTTTAATTCGTAATCGACTCATTAATCATTTTCCGTTCAGACAAAAAACGGGTCATGTAAAAGCCTTGACACATGAACTTTTGTCTTGTAAATTAATGCCAATTTTGCTTATTGGTGAAAGGTAAAAATCATTATATTTTTAAAATACCGTTCAACCCATTAGTTGAGGCGGCTTTTATCAATAAATATAAATAAATTGCAAGTACTTTTATTGTGAGACTCAAAAAGAGGAATAATGGATATAAAAGCATCAATAGAACAAATAGCTCAAGACGCTCAACTGGCTTCAAGAATACTTTCCCGCGTGTCTTCGGCGGAAAAGAATACAACTCTTTTACTGATGGCGGCTGAACTGGAGCAAAAGCGCGATTTTCTTCTAACAGAAAATGCCAAGGATGTGGTCCTTGCGCAAAAAACAGGGCTTCATCAGGCTATGATTGACCGTCTTACTCTCAAAGACGAAACAATTTTCGGTATGGCGCAGGGATTGCGCGAGGTCGCCTCATTACCAGATCCTGTAGGCAAGGTGACCTCGATGTGGCGCAGGCCGAACAATCTTCTGGTGGGCCGGATGCGAATTCCTCTGGGAGTAATTGGCATTATTTATGAGTCCCGTCCCAATGTCACGGTTGATGCCTCCGCCCTTTGCCTTAAATCGGGAAACGCAGTTATTTTGCGCGGCGGTTCAGAAGCGATTAACTCCAATTTAGCCATCGCCTCAATTCTCGAGGGAGTTTTAAATAATAGGTCACTGCCGCACAAGGCCATTCAAGTCATCCCTTTTACTGACCGCGAGGCTGTTTCGGCAATGCTGCAATTAGATGAATACATTGATTTGATTATTCCCCGTGGCGGTGAGGAATTAATTCGCGCCGTGGTTGCCCAGTCCAAAATACCGGTAATCAAGCATTACAAGGGAGTCTGCCATATATTTGTTGATGCACGCGCAGATTCGGATATGGCTATAAATATTTGCTTCAATTCCAAGACGCAGCGCCCGGGAGTCTGCAACGCTCTGGAAACTTTACTGGTTCATAAAGATATTGCCGCAGAGTTTATGCCGCTTCTGGAGAGTAAAATGCGCAGCGCAGGGGTCGTGTTAAAAGGATGCGAAAAAACACGAGCAATATTAAAGAATGTTGAAGCCGCCATTGAAGAGGATTGGTACGCGGAGTATCTTGATTTGATTCTGGCGGTGAAGGTTGTGGACTCAATGGATGAGGCCATCGCGCACATCGAGAAATACGGGTCTCTGCATACAGAATCAATAATTACAGAGGATTACGTAAGCTCACAAAGATTTTTAAATGAAGTCAATTCTTCTACAGTGATAGTCAATGCTTCTACCCGCTTCAGTGATGGTTTTGAGCTGGGATTGGGGGCGGAGATCGGTATTTCCACGACAAAGTTACATGCTTTCGGGCCGATGGGGCTAGAAGAATTAACAACAACAAAATTTATAATCTACGGTAATGGGCAGGTGAGAACATGAAATGGGGACTTTTGGGCGGAACATTTGATCCGATTCACTTCGGACATTTACGGGCAGCGGAAGAAATGATGGAGATCTTTCAATTAAACAGAATAATTTTCGTTCCTTCATCCCGGCCGCCGCACAAGTTGGAAGCCGAAATCACTTCTTTTTACCATCGTGAACAAATGGTACGTATGTCTATCGAAGGTAACGTCAACTTCTCTTTTTCTGAAGTGGAAAACTTACGCGAAGGCAAATCGTATTCTGTGGAAACGGTGGAATATATTTTAAGCAAGTACATGGATAATTTAGAGCTTTACTTTATTGTCGGGCAGGATGCTTTTGAGGCCGTCACTAAATGGAAAGAGTGGGAAAAGCTTCTTTTGCTGTGCAATTTTGCCGTAATGACACGTCCCGGATACAAAAACAAAGGCCTCGATAAAATACTGACAAAAGAATTTGCCGCGCGCTTTGTGTACGATAAGGAAGTTGATGGATTTAAAGGGCCTACCGGGCAT
>JBAXON010000097.1:0-10597 GCA_037133255.1 Deltaproteobacteria bacterium | reverse complement strand
CATGTCCTATTTATAAGCCTTGACAGTTACCCTGGTGTCACCACACTTACCAACAAGTTCAAACCTTTTAAAGCCATAGAAATACAGCATTGCTTTCAGACACTTTGTATTGGGATACCAGTAGTTAGAGGGATCATTGTCAAACCCCTGCAAAAATGCACACAATGGAAGATTTGGGTTAGTGTCCATTGCTGCTGGTAGCACAGCGGTTTCTATCAGCGCGTACTCTTTGGTAACTGCCGCTAAATTCTGTATTGCTGGCATTAAGTTTTGAAGGTGGTACAAAACACCATAGCACATAACTACATCATAATTTCCAATTTTGTTAGATATCAGTTCTTCTATTGAACATTCTTTAAATATTACGTTGGACTTAAGAATTTTTTTCGCAAAATTGAATCCATCGGTGCCGCCCCAGTTTCCACCACTGTCTACACTAACATCACAAGCCACAACTTTACCAGCACCACGTCTTTCAGCTTCGAATGAGAAGTATCCGTCCCAAGCTCCAACATCTAGTACTGTTTTGCCAGACAGGTCTTTAGGCATACCAAAACGCTTGGTAGCATAGTCACTACCATCAGAAACGTGTACAACTTCACCTGGAGTAAACAGCCCATCATCTAATTCTATTCTATGCCACCATTTAATAGAATTCATCTCATTTATAAGGTTTTCGTTCATAATACTTGCTTTGTGAACAGGAAAAGATCTGCGGAAAGTAATTGGTTGTTTTTGCTGAGCCAGCCTTTTTATAAATTCTTTCCAGTTAAATAATAAAAGATAGAGTGATTTGGCCATCTTCCACATCAACGTTCCTTCAGGCAAAAACCGGATGACCATTTTTTTCGAAATAATTAAAAGTTTTCTCATTTCCAATTCCTTTATAGCTTTTTTATAATTGGATATTTACTCTTAACGCTGGCAGGCCACCATTAGAAAATCAGTGGCCTTGCAGATAAAAACATTTAGCTATATATGAGAAGAACTGCCTTGTCTGTCAAGGAAATCAAGACCACAGCCTGTTTCTGTTGGCTAACGACCTACCGGTTTGACAATACTTTTCGAGGATGATAGACTTGGGTCGTTGATTTAGACTAAATGTTTTGCGGTTGTTATATAAACAGTGAAAGATGCAGGCAACTAAAAGGAGAAGATTTTTGAATCGAAGTGTTCAACACTATCTGGACTTGATCATAGTGATCACTCAAAAAGAACTGAAATCCAAGTATAAAAACAATGTATTGGGATATTTTTGGTCTATTGCCCATCCCCTGGCATTCGCCTTGGTTTTCTACATCGCCTTTAAGATCGTCATTAAAATCCCTCTGCAGGATTATATGGTTTTCCTCATTTCCGGGCTATTTCCCTGGCAATGGCTTGCCACTTCCGTAGGTTCGTCACCAATGGTTTTTTTGGCCAATGTCTCCATCATTAAAAAAGTTAATTTCCCTAGAAATATCATACCTTTTACCATCGTACTCCAGGACATGATACATTTTGTCCTGAGCATTCCGGTTATTGTTTTGTTTATGCTGATATACAACATTACACCAGGTTGGATTTGGCTGGCGGGCATTCCGCTGTTGCTGATCATCCAGTTTATCTTCATATACGGCATTGCTTTGGCCATTTCATCCTTGAATCTGTTTTTTAGGGACTTGGAACGCTTGACCGGTATCCTCATCACATTGACTTTTTATTTCACCCCGATTATCTACCCGGAAACCATGATTCCGGCCAAATATGCCAAACTGGTCAATCTCAATCCCTTGACGCCACTGATGGTGAGTTGGCGAAACTTATTTTTGCACAATCAATTGGATTTCATGCAACTAGCCATAAGTTTCGCTTACGCTCTCCTATTTTTAGCCATCGGATCAATAATCTATAAAAAACTATCCTGGAAATTTGCTGAGGTGCTATGATCGAGCCGGTTATTGTTTTTGACAAAGTTGGAAAAACCTACAATCAATACCATCACTTTAAAGGTGGCTTCAAGAGCCTTTTGTTTAATTTGCCCAAAGCATTGCGGACAATTAAAAATGCTCGTTACGAATCTTTGCGGGACATTTCCTTTGAGATCAAACAAGGAGAATGTTTTGGGATCATCGGCCGCAACGGCGCTGGCAAAAGCACTACCCTTGGGTTGATTGCCGGGGTGTTGAAGCCAACCATGGGAAAAGTGATCGTAAAACAACGGGTCTCACCTTTGCTGGAACTCGGTGCCGGATTTCACAATGATCTGTCCGGTCGGGAAAACATTTTTCTCAACGGTGTGCTCATGGGTTTGACTCGTAAAGAAGTGGCCATGAAAGCCGATGAGATAATCGCATTCTCAGAACTCGGAGAGTTTATCGATCAGCCCATCCGGGTTTATTCTTCAGGGATGCTGGCGCGATTGGGGTTTTCCGTTGTTTCCTGCCTGGATCCGGAAACCTTGCTACTTGACGAAATCCTGGCAGTCGGCGACAGCAATTTCCAAAAAAAGTGCATGGATAAAATGTTAAGTTTTAGAAATAGTGGTGTTACCATGGTCTTCGTTTCGCACTCCATGCCTGATGTTATTGGTTTGTGTGATCGGGTTCTGTGGATTGAAAACCACGTGATGCGTATGATGGGTGAATCATCGGACGTAGTGGCGGAATATACGAAAACAGATGGTTGAAAAAGATCAACGCAGAGTGCGAGAAGAGCAGCTGCTACTGAAAGTGGTTCTAAAAAATAGTTGGCTCGATAGGAAAACTCATGGCTTTTAGTTTGCCATTCATGAACCATCAGGTGCAATCTCACATTCTAGCCCAATACGTTGGCAAGCACCTAATTCTCCTGTAGAAATCTAGCACTTTCCTTGCAAACCGTTCCCCAAACACAACCCACAAAATCACCTTTATGTATGCTTTCACCATTAACCAAAGCCGTTTGGTCAAATGTTGACCATGCATCTTAAAAGCGCGCATATTCTCAAGCACTACCTGTGAGGAATTAGCAACGCTCCAACTAACACCACCAATCCGCATAGCAACAACAATGACATCCTCGGCAAAATAAGCATCGCCAGTCTTCAACTCGCGCAGCAGCAATTCGTAATCGCCGGAAATGCGAAATGACTCATCAAACCCACCGTGCAGTTCAAATAAGCTGCGCCGGTGCATTGTGCCGGTATGTGGAATGCACGTGAATTGATTAAAGTTATTTTTTACCTTCTGCCATGGCTCACCTATGCGATAAAGGCTTCCCCCACTTTCACTAACTATCACGACCTGTGCATAGGCGACACGAATGCTGGAAGGTATTTTTTCCAGTTGCGCCGACACCCGTTCTAATACCTGCAAATCCCAAAAATAATCATCAGCGCCAAGAAAGCAAATCCAGTCGCCTTTAGCCTGCGCCAACCCTTTATTCCAGGCGTTATAAATTCCACGATCCGGCTCGGAAATCCAATAGCTGATACGTTCGCTATTCGCCTTAAGCAAATCGGCAGTTCCATCTTTGGAGCCGCCATCAATAATGATTAGCTCTTTGTTGGCATAGCTTTGTTGCGCAACGCTATCAATGCACTGCTGCAATGTTTTGGCTCCGTTGAAAACAGCTACGATGATGGAAATCAGAGGGGTAGGATATTTCATATTGTCCTCTCAATTATGCCTGCTTTGCTGCTCGCTAGATATCTAAAATAAGCCTTTATGGTATTAACGATCCGCGATACATCGTGATCACCGAGAGTGAAATACAATGGAAGGCGCAGGAGGCAGTCGGCGAAACTCACGGCATTTGGCAGATGACGTCCATCATGTCGATCATGGTAATAGACTGAAAGATGGAGCGGTAGATAGTGAGATACAGCCATAATGCCATTTTTCTTGAGATACTCTATAAGGCCTAGGCGATCATCGATGCTTCGGCACACGATGTAGAATATATGGGCATTGTTCGAGGCATTGGGCGGACAGAATGGTAGATCTATCAACCCTTCTGTCTGTAAAGGTTTTAGTAGTTCGTTATATAGGCTCCAAAGATGGTAGCGCTTCCGTTGTATGAACTCAATATTCTCCAGTTGTGCATAGAGAAAGGCTGCAATAATTTCTGACGGCAGGAATGAAGACCCTATATCCACCCAACCGTATTTGTCGATCTCGCCACGGAAAAAGGCCGAACGGTTTGTCCCTTTCTCGCGGATAACCTCAGCACGTTCAAAGAACCGCTCATCATTTATCGTCAGCATTCCTCCTTCGCCAGAGATAATGTTTTTTGTCTCATGAAAGGAGAAAGTGCCAAAAGTTCCGAAGGAACCGAGCGGTCTATCTTTATAAAATGAATCTATTGCCTGTGCCGCATCCTCAACAACAAATAGCCCGTGGCGTTGGGCAATGTCCATGATCATATCCATATCGCAGGCCAGGCCGGCATAATGCACAGGGACAATAGCCTTCGTTCGCGACGTCACTAAGGCCTCGATTTGGGTGGCGTCAATGTTCGGTGTCATCGCCTCACAATCGGCAAAAACGATTCTGGCGCCACGCAGGACAAACGCATTAACTGTCGAGACAAAAGTATAGCTCGGAGCGATGACCTCATCACCGGGCTGTATATCACATAATATAGCTGACATTTCCAGCGCATCGGTACACGACGTGGTCAACAGCGTCTTCTTGAAACCATACCGATTCTCGAAAAATGGCACTTCCGTGTGAAAATCCCGTCACCAGATATCTTACCAGACTCCACGGCTTCACGGATATAATCAGTTTCCTTACCTGCAAGGAACGGTTTATTAAATGGTATGTTCATTTACTCAAAGCCAAAAATGAAATACATTCTCAATCTTATCGATTTGGTAGCCACATGATTCATATAATCTGCAAGCTCCAAAATTTCGTTTTTGCGTCACTACCTGTACAAATGAATAACCTCTTTCCGCCAATAGTATGTCAGCATCCGCCAATAGAACTTTCCCAATACCCTTACCCCTGGCATGTTGCGCCACTGCCGCCATCCCTATACTACCCTGGTTGTCTTTGCTACCCAGTGTTATGACACCAAGATAATCGTCGTAATCCTTAACCACCAAGACTTCCCAGGCGATCTCCTTGCTAACGGCACGCGCAATCCAGCAGGTATAAAGCTTTTCATACATCTCCCGAGGAAAAGTCGGGTCAAGCCGGAAGCGAGAGTATGAACCACTTTTCAACGCCAGCTTTATCAGGGCAGAGTCCGCTTCTAGGCTGGGATAGGGAACGGTGTTATAGGCGGAAATCCCCGGCTGATTCGATAGGCCAACCAGTTTTTTTGCAAAGGTAAACTTCTTGTCTGCCAGGTAGCCCCCATAAGCTGTGGCAATACGTGAGGTTTCATGAAGCATGGCGGGTACATACCAGTAGACCATACGGTAGCCCTTGTCACGCAATATGCTGAGTGTTTCAGATAATTCAGCTCCATCCGGGGCAGTTCGGATGATGCGGGCAACACCGAATCCAAAGCAATCTGTATCCCACACAAGATGACTATAATTTTCTTCCATAGCTGCCTCAAAGTTTCACAAAATAACGACAATCGCTGTCTATCGAGCCAAGATAAGCCTGGACACATTCGGTGTTCATAAATTCGTCGACAGCACGGCGGCAACCTTCATAGGTGCCATAATCATCTATGATCACTATGCCACCCTTAACAACTTTATCGAAAAGATATTCAAGACAGACCTTAGTGGATGCATACCAGTCACCATCAAGCCGTAGAATGGCTATCGGACCAATGGCTTCATGAACAGCAGGCAGCGTTTCCTGAAACCAGCCGACATGATATTGGAGCAATTCTACTGGGTAGCCGATGGTCTTTTCCAGTAGTTTCCGGTTCTCAGCTAATGTTCCCGGCCCACCCATGAAGTTATAAATACCGGTCAACGGTTGCAATTTACCTTTGTCATGCCCGCTACCCATATACTGTTGTACCTCCCGCAAAGCCTTTTCTCCATCAACAGCGGCATCTGGTTCACAAATTTCCTGAAACACATCAAACAGGTGCAAGTGCCTGCGGGATTTCCCTGTCTGCATATTCGCTTGCGCCATCATTCCCATTGCTCCGCCTTTCCAGACGCCACATTCGACAAAGGCACCGGGAATTCCATATCGTTCGCAATAGGCCACCTGCTGATAAAGCGTAACCAACCGTCGTTTCGAAAGCATCGTATTGTGACGGACGACCTGGATGCAAGCGGTGGCTTCGTCCTCAAGCTCGAAGCCAAGCCGCTCATCCAAACCCAGATTTCTTTCCAAGGGTGACCGGTACCGAACAATATCAAAACCCATCGCGTTTAGCAATTTTTTCACGACTCGTTTCATCAACATTCCCGTCGGCACTGATTCTTACCATCTGCAATCAGTTCGCTACAAAGTTTTGCAAACGCACGTACCTGAACATCAGGATGACACCTCTGCAACCCATAATTTCGACAGCGTTCACGCATGGCACGACACTCCTCATTATTCAGTTCCAGTATCCTGAGTAAACCGGCAGCCATGTTATGCTCATCTCTGAGCCGGGCGCGATAACCGGTCATGCCAGCATGAACAAGATCAGTAGCAACTCCCATCTCGAAAGAGACCACCGGCGTCCCACAGAGTAGCGATTCATTGATCATCATCGGTCCGGAATCTTCGATAGAAGCATTTACAAAGACATCCGCAGCCTGATATCCGGCAGCCAGCATAACATTACCGCTTAGAAAACCAATATGCCGGTGCTCAAATGCAATATCTAACTTGGCTGTATTACCGTTTCTGCCCGCAGTAACAACAAGTATCTGATCCTCTGACAAGGAACCATTAGCATCAAGCATGGCATACAGCAGGCGGAGGGATTCGACAATGTGTCGGACCCCTTTGCGCTCCTCGTGCAAACTCTGCGCCCCAAAAAAGATGATCTTTCGGTCATTTGGCAGATCAAGTTGCTTTCTTGCTTTCTTCTGCGAAGTCGGACAAAAGATATCACCATCAATACCCAATAAAATATTTTCATGTCGTTTATTTAGAAAGAGACTACTCGATTCTAACTGGTTCTGCGACCATGTAGAGGCTGTCACTGCTGTAATGTTCGTTTCCTGCAAACATGACCACTTGTTTTTCCACTGGCGATGGGACAGATCTTGTGTCCTTTTCCCAACTCCGATTTGCGGACAGTTGCCGCACTGCCTGGTATATCCTGTGCATCCAAATGCATAATGGCAGCCACCAGTAAGCGGCGCCATATCCATCAAATACCAGAGTATCGGTGCATGGGTTATGTGGTTCAAATCTCTCAAGGTACAAACATTTATGAAATTAGAAATCCAGTGGGCAATAATTGCATCAGGCCAGAAAGGGAGAATAGCAATCAAGAGGCGCATGGCAATAATCTTCTGACAGTCAACATAAAAATACAAGGATAACCGGAATGTTCGCCGCAAGTATTTATTCTTAATTTTGCGCAGAAATTGACGCAACTTATCGGAGATCGTCAGATGGGCAGACACATCGATAACATTAGGGTCATTACTATTCTTGCGCAAAACCAGCATGCGTGAATCAATGCCATATAATCGCATGTTACAATGCAACCGATAGGCGGCATCAGCAGCACCCCCTCCAATATCCTGTGTTGCCAGATGAAGTATTTTCATCAAGAGCTTTCTCCAGAATTCATTCTGTCACTCACCAACTGCACAATATATCATAGAGAGCTTTGAATTTTGCAAAATTCAAAGCTCTCTATGCGTCAACCATTGGCACGTGGGCACTTTACCACTTAATCCGTGCCCTTATTTCCGGATCACACAAAAGCAATATATTATTTGCTGAGTAGATAAATGGGCCGATTTGTTTCCGGTTCCACACCGATTTTGCGATACTGATTCAAGCAACTGTGTTCAATGACAAACCGTACATAATCCTCTCCACCGCAATCAATCGCATAATTCTTCACAATATTTCCGCCGTGCCGATTAGGTTCAAAAATCATATAATCCATTTCGACGCGTTGAAGAAACTCCGCTAATTTATCAAAAGTCTTTTGTGATATGAGAAAATGATGGAAGATGGAGAGCGCCAACACAATGTTGAATTTAAGCGTTGTATTGCATGATAGAATATCCTGTTCTATGATAGCAAATTGTAAGTTTTCAGCTCGACGCAATTTTTTCATATAATAAAGAGATCCCTGATCGTTTTCCATGGCAGTGCAATAAAAACCCACCCTTTCGAAGCGCCGGCAGAAATAACCCCAATTGGCTCCCAAATCTAGCATGGTGCCTGAGGAAATCGGCAGGGACTTCTGGATAATATCAAAGCAATCTTCAGAATGTGCGGATCTGAATTCCTGCAAATCGACATGGGTCATCGGCTGATAAAGGCTACTGTTTCTTTTCACACAAAGATCAATCTCGCTTCTAAAATTGACCCATTGCTTATGTCGTTGCCATATTCTCACTGGAATACTTTTCAGACCCAGAATACGTGCAATCGTAAAACGATGTTTCCCGTCGGTGAACAAAAGATCCCCATGCCGGCCGATGCCAATGGTGATGTTGTCGCGCCTCTTCATCGGGTCGGGATTCCATCCGAGGAGCTCCGTTTGCGGGACCACCCCTTTTAACTTGACGGATACGTACAGTTCATCCAGTATTTTACAACGCGCATCCAAGGCACCCGGCGCGAAGTAGTCATTGTCCACAATGTCGTCATTCTCTCCGGCACACGCTGAAGTTACCAAGTGGCGCAAATTAAGACCCTGGGCCGAATGTGGGGCTTTCCATTCCCCGGTCTTCGCATAGTGCAAATACGATTTGTAATAGGCAGTTTCCTCCCAGGGTATCCTATCGATAAAATGTTCTTTTAACCATCTTACCTGATCATGGTCATCCCAGCGAACCTCCCATTCATCCCAATCACCGCCCATCACCGCACCTGCATAATCAGACATTTTTCGCGCGCCCTTTGTCCGAAATTCAATGACCTGCGGGTTAATCCAATGTATTTTATCAGGGTCGAATTTGTAAAGCATACCTCTGCGGGCCAATTTGCGACGCTTTGCTTTCCAGGTGCAATATACGCGGGTATTATTGATTGCTTGCAATAAGATCCACACCCAGCTTCCATATAAATATCGCTTCAGCATAGGTTTTATCTTGTCTTTATACATCGCCTTTCTTCACCTCTACTGTAAATAAATCTATGCACAGCTAGCTCATTACTCTCTCTTTTGCATGCCAATGCGTCGCTAAAAAATATTATCCTTAACTATCAGTTTTTGTCAGGCGAAGTTTGAATTTACCCAAATTTCTCACTCGTGCCATTCTCTCCACGAGAGCTTTGCACAACGGCATAGGATTATTTTGCAAAACTTTACTATCTCTACACCCATGAATCTCTCTCTTTTGTATCTCGGAACTATTTTTTCTTGACTTTAAAAAACAAGTCTAGGCTCAGATTGACACATTTTTTTTTATGGCATCCATGAGCACCTTGGCCGTAATTGACTTCATGCAGGAGTTCGTCTGACATTGATACTCAAAACCCAAGTTGATGCAAGGAGAACATTGCAGGCTGCTTTTCAAAGAAATTGCATTTGCGCCCAGCGGACCCCATCGCTTAACCGACGTAGGTCCATGCAATGCAATGAGGTTGCACCCTAAGGCTGAAGCTAAATGCATGATACCTGTATTTACACTAATTACCAGAATTGATGACTTCAGGAGTTCGGAGGTTTGTTTTAAATCAAATGCTCCGGCAACAATATTGACGCTGCCTCTGCTTGCTATTTGCGCTTTGATTTGCTCAGCTTTTTCACGATCAATTTTCGCTCCTGTAAGAAACACTTCATAATGCAGTGTTGTTAATTGATCTATAATTTCTATCCAATTTGCATCAGGCCACTCTTTTAAATATGATCGAGACCCGCCAGGAAACATGTGAATCGTGATTCTGTCATTCACACATTTTGGAATCTGCATGTTGATACAAGGAAGATTGGGGCACTCTAACCCCAGCAGTTTTAGCAGATTTTTGTAATTGTCTAATTCATGCAACTGATCGGAATGCTGTGCAGTTACATCATATATGTAATGTCGGTACTGGCCTTTTGTTTTGAAGCCGACTTTAAGCCTTGCATTGGAAAAACACGACAATAAAGCATTGATCCTGGGCCAGGGACCGAAATCAATCCAGATATCGTATTCGCCTGATTCTTTTATGCTATGAATACACTCCAAAGGATTAGCTACCGGGAGTTTGATGATTCTATCAATTCCTGATATCAGCTGTGCCATTTCATAATTGTTGGAAGCGACAAAAAAAGTTAGCTCGACATCTGGGTAGCTATCTTTCAAATCTCTGACAACAGCGGACAGGAGGACAGTATCCCCTATTCCTGCGGTTTTCAAAAAAGCGACCTTCTTTATACTATCTGGAAAAGTTTTATTTCTTTTTTTAAATAAACCTAATAAAAAGATAATAGGGATGCCTACATACCTGTCCAAAATACGAAATTTGCTATTTCCTCTCTCAGCGTTAAATTTCATGCGGATGTTAAACAACATAATAACCTATCATAACCACATAAACAG
>JBAXON010000096.1:0-10691 GCA_037133255.1 Deltaproteobacteria bacterium | reverse complement strand
CCTGGGTTACACCATGGTCTATGGCATCCTGACCATGATCAACTTCGCGCATGGCGATCTTTTTATGATCGGTGCTTTTTTTTGTTTCTTGATTGCCGTCTATCTCAAATTATCCTTTGTCCCCACGCTGCTTTTATCCATGATGGGAGTTGCCTGCCTGGGCGTTCTGATCGAGCGCCTTGCTTATAAACCGTTGCGCAATGCCCCGCGAGTATCTGCTATTATCACCGCGCTGGGTGTCGGGCTTTTTCTGGAAAATTTCACCCTGGCGCTCAGCCCTTATCCGCAGCACATCCCGGAGCTAATTACCAATACAACTTGGAATTACGGCGCGCTTTCCATTTCTTCCTTGCAGATTATTGTCATCGCTCTTTCGCTTTTGCTGATGTTTGTGCTGGATTTTATTGTCCATCGCACAAAAGTAGGCATGGCAATGCGTGCTATTTCCTGGGATAAATCGATTGTTCCTCTTATGGGTGTGCCGGTAAACAAAATCATCTCCCTGACGTTTGCTATCGGCACCGGCCTGGGTGGAGCGGCAGGTGTCATGTATGGCCTGGCCTATCCGGTAATTGATCCTTACATGGGCATTATGGTCGGATGGAAAGCCTTCATTTCCGCTGTTGTCGGTGGTATCGGCAATGTACGCGGCGCAATGATCGGCGGCTTTATTTTAGGTACGGTGGAAATAATGGTCGCAGCCTTCTTCCCCTCAACCTACCGTGATTTTGTCGCCTTCAGTCTGCTTTTGATTTTACTGATTGTCAGACCTTACGGTATTCTGGGTAAACCACAACCGCAGAAGGTATAATTATGTCGAAACTCTCCGCCACATATAGGACAATGCTTTCCCGATGGCAAACGCTTACCACGCATCGCTATTTCTTGCCGGTATTTATTGTCGCGGGATTATTGTTTTCCATTGCCGCCGCCCGGTTGGAGATATTGGATCAATATGTACAACTGATTTTAATTTATGTGGGTATTAACATCATCCTCACCGTCAGCCTCAATCTGATCAATGGTTACATGGGCGAGTTTTCCGTGGGGCACGCCGGGTTTATGGCAATCGGCGCGTACATCGCCTCCATTCTGACCATAAGCGTTTTTCCGCAGGCTTATGTAAATTTTCTTTTTCCCGCTGCCGTTCTTGCCGGTGGCATCGGGGCGGCACTGATCGGATTTTTGGTGGCCATACCTTCTTTTAAAACAAGGGGTGACTACCTGGCTATCGTCACACTCGCTTTCGGCATGATAGTCAAATCTGCTTTGGAAAACATAGAAGCTGTGGGGGGAGCACGCGGTATGCTGGGGATGGATAAACTCACCACGCTACCCTGGGTTTTTTTCTGGACGGTATTATCGGTGTGGGTTATCCGCAACCTTGTGTATTCCAAATTCGGGCGCGGTGTTCTTTCTATTCGGGAAGATGAAATAGCCGCAAGCCTCATGAGCGTCAACACGCGTCAGGTAAAAATCATCGCGTTTGTTGTTTCTTCTTTTTTCGCCGGAATTGCCGGAGGCCTTTTTGCTCATGCGCTTCAGTTCATTAATCCGCGAATGTTCGATATTCTCAAATCCACCGATATTCTGATCATGGTTTATCTTGGTGGTATCGCCTCTATTGCCGGCTCGATTATCGGGGCGATCGTCTATACAATTTTACTGGAAGTACTAAGACCATTGGGCATCTGGCGTATGGTCTTGATGCCGCTGATGCTTGTTTTGCTGATGATTTACCGCCCGCGCGGCATTATGGGCCTGCGTGAAGCAAAAATGTTTGTTCCGCTGCGCGATCTGCTAATGGTAAAGATTTTGCGGCAAAAGAAAAAGGAGGCGAACAATGCCTCTGCTTGAAGCTAAAAACATTACCCACCGTTTCGGTGGATTATGCGCTGTTGCAGATTTCAATTTCGTACTTCAGCCACAGGAACTTGTTGGAATAATCGGTCCTAACGGCGCGGGGAAGACTACTATCTTTAATCTCATTTCCGGCGTCTATCGCGCGACAGAAGGAACTATTCAATTTGCAGGCGAAGAGATTGTCGGACAAACGCCCCATTCGATCAACAAACTGGGCATTGCCCGGACATTTCAGAACATCCGCCTTTTTAAAGAGCTGACCGTTCTGGATAACGTCCGTATCGCTTATTATGGAAATATAGTTTACAGCCCGGCAGAAGCGCTACTGCACATTGGCCGTTTCCGCGCTGAAGAAAAACGTATTTCCGATTTGGCGATGGAACTGCTGACAATATTTAAGCTCGATGATATGGCGGATAACGACGCAGGTAGCCTGCCTTATGGATTGCAGCGCAAGCTGGAGATAGCGCGAGCGCTGGCAACGGAACCTAAACTGCTTCTTTTGGATGAACCGGCTGCCGGGATGAATCCTCATGAAATTGAAACACTCATGGAATTTATTCACTGGATTAAAAAGACTTTCCAACTGACAATTATTCTCATTGAACACCAGATGCGTTTGGTAATGGGTATTTGCGAGCGCCTGGTAGTGCTTGATTTCGGCGCGACCATTGCCGAGGGAATACCTGCGGAAATTCAAAGAAATCCCAAAGTCATGGAAGCCTATCTGGGCAAGGAAATTATAAAATGAGTGTAAATGAGATACAGCTTTGTGTGAGGGATTTGACGGTGGCCTACAATAAAATCAGCGCCATCCATGAAGTTTCCTTTGATGTGCGTGAAGGCGAGATTGTCACCTTGATCGGCGCCAATGGCGCGGGCAAATCTTCCATCCTGCGGGCCATCTCCGGCCTGATCCATTACAACGGAGCCATTACTTACAGGGGCAATGATCTTAAACAAATCCCCGCCGATCAAATTGTCGCCAGAGGTATTGCCCAGGTGCCGGAAGGACGAGGCATCTTCGGCAACCTGACCGTACTGGAAAATTTGAAGCTCGCCACCTGGCAGCGCAAAGATAAAGAACAGATTGCAAAGGACTATGAACGCATTTTTACCTTGTTCCCTCGCCTGCGTGAACGCAGGAAGCAGTTGGGCGGGATGCTCTCCGGCGGCGAGCAGCAGATGCTGGCATTTGGCCGTGCGCTCATGACGGACGCGCAAATGCTGCTGATGGATGAACCTTCCATGGGTCTCTCCCCCGTTCTGGTGCGCGATATTTTTCAAACCATTACAGAGATTAATCAGGCCGGAAAAACAATTTTGCTTGTTGAACAAAATGCCAACATGTCTTTGAATATCGCCTCCCGCGGTTATGTTCTGGAAACAGGCCGCATTGTGCTGACAGGATCAGGCAAAGAACTGATGGGCAATCCAAGAGTCAAAGAGGCTTACCTAGGAGGTTGAGCTTCCAATCTCCTAGCATATTCGCTTGATTTTATTTCATTAGTTCTTTATAAGTCAAACACGAAAGAGGCATTGGCATGGATAAAGCAGCAGCTTTAGATACGATTGCACGTTTTCGGAAAGCAATTGAATCCAAGGGCATCAATATCAGCAAGTTGATCCTTTATGGTTCTTATGCCCGCGGCGACTATCGGGAGGGCAGCGACATCGACCTGATACTCATTTCCGAAGACTTCAAAAATCATGATTACTGGTCAAGGATTGATATACTGTCTGAAGCCATTTACGATGTCTTTGAACCGCTTGAGGTTGTCGGCTTCACTCCCGAAGAGTGGGACAAAAAAACATCACCGCTGTATGACTATGCCAAGCAGGGCGAAATTTTATACGCAGCGTGATGAAGGAGATGCGCGCGTGGCTCAAAAAGCAGATCGAAAAATAGAAAAAACCGTAAAATCCTATATTGAGCAACTGGAAAATATCGGCATTCATGTCCAGCAGGCGATCTTATTCGGCTCCTATGCCAGCGGGAAGTTTGACGAATGGAGTGATATTGACCTGGCGATTGTTTCGAACAATTTTGCAGGGGACAGATTTGAAGACAGAAGCAAAATCCGTAAAATTACATTGCAAGTCAATAGCGATATTTCTCCGATGCCGTTCCGCCCGGAAGATTTCAACGACAGCAATTACTTTGTCAAAGAGATATTAGAAACGGGAATAAGGATTGTTTAAGTTGAGTTAAGTTTTACGTACCATGAATTCTTCTTTTTACTTTTTATCCTTAACCCTTAAATCTTTTCGTATTTTTTCTTGCATTGTTTTCAAGAAGTTGTATTATACGCCACACCATAAAAGAATATGGAATGTTAAATGGAGGGGTAAAGCTGATAGTTAAGACCCTATTTATTTTCGGAAAATCATATGACAACTGAACATAGGCCTCAAGAAGTTATGCTTTTGCCATTGCTAACAACAAAGCCCTCAAGACAACGCGAATTCGTACTTCGTAAGGACTCTTTCATCATGGAGAGTGTTAACCCTGCCGATGTTCCCAAATTCGAATCTGACGGGTGGTCTGTCCAAAAAGAGGGTAGCCGAAAAGTTCGGATAACAAAACCAAAAAATCATGATGCCTTACTAGAAGATCAAGCATGGTGTCTTTTCTACCGTATGGGTTATCCAGAAATCGGTGGCAAAAAGTTCAAGATTCGGTATGCCCGACAGGACGGTACGCTATCGGAAAAGCAAGTCGACGTTTTTGCCAAAGACGATGAAACGGTTATTGTTGCTGAATGCAAATCAAGGGAGACACGCGGCCGTAGAACGCTTCAGAAAGATCTTCATGAAACCGAGTCACTGCAAAAACCTTTTGCGACAAGTATTCGTAATCATTACGGCGGACAATTCAAGCCCAAGATCATTTGGATCTACATAACGAACAACATTATTTGGTCTGAACCTGACCTAGAACGGGCCGCAGCAATAAATGTTAGAGTCATTACTGAAAATGAAATGCAATACTTCGATTCGTTTATCAGGCATATGGGACCTGCTGGGCGCTTTCAGTTTCTTGCCGAATTCCTTCATGGTCAAGAAATTCCGGGATTAAAGGATATGAAAGTCCCGGCAACACGAGGCTCACTGGGGAAAAACAAGTTTTATAGTTTTGTTACAACACCTAGGCATCTTCTGAAGATTGCCTTTGTAAATCATCTGGCGCTGAATCACCCTGATGGTCGTCCTGCGTATCAAAGAATGATTGCCCCTGGTCGGATAAAGGAAATAGGTGCATTCATACGAAAGGGAGGCTTCTTTCCTACGAATTTATTGATCAATTTCACGGAAAAAATACGCTTTGATTTGGTTTCAAATAAAGAGAATGCTGATCCAAATACGAAATTTGGATGGTTGTATTTACCGAGCAAGTACAAATCTGCTTGGATTATTGACGGCCAACATCGCCTCTATGGATATTCAAATTTAGACGAAGAGTACTGGAACCAAAACATAGCTGTTATCGCGTTTGAAGAAATGGATACGAAGGACGAAGCTGATCTATTCGTGACCATAAATCACAAACAAAAGAGTGTTCCACGAAGCGTTATTGTTTCGTTACAAGCAGATCTCAAATGGGGCTCTGAAGACCCCAGAGAGCGCCTTTCAGCACTATGCTCGCGTTTGGTCAAAACCCTCAATTCTGATCCGACGAGCCCTTTGTTTCAACGCTTTACTATGCAGGGTGTGTTAGCAAAGGAAAATCAGAGTCTTACTATGCCAGAAGTTGTCAATGGATTGAATCGTTCTGGATTGATCGGAAAGAACATTCACAAGGGGCTGCTATCAGATGGGCCGCTTTCTGGTGCCACGGATGACGATACGAATGATCGCGCACGGCGCGTTTTAAACGGATACTTTGGCATGCTTCGAGACTCGAACACCGCACGATGGGAGGCCGCAAGATCTGCATATGTTTCCACAAATCCAGGGATAAGGGCACACCTGCTTCTTATCGCTGATGTCATCAAGTACCTAAACGCAAGAGAGAATGTTGAGGCACAACTGCTCGATGAAGACTCATTAGCCAAGCAACTTTGTAAAATTTGCAAGCCCGTTTTTGATTTCGTGAGTGAAGCCGATGATGCCAATATTTATGACAAGTTTGCGCGAAGATTTGGTGAGGGCGGTGTGAGGGAATATGCAGACAGACTGACGGAGCTGGTAATAGAGGTATTTCCAGACTTTGGGTCCGAAGATTTCAAGATACGACTGGCCAAACGATCTGATGAGCGAGCAAAGCAAACAGATCAGGACGTGATACAGCTTTCAAAAGATATCACCGACTATGTATTCAAAATGCTAAAAGACAAGTATGGGATTTCGGAAGGGCGGTCACGGGAGAAGGCCTTTTGGGAGCAAGGTGTGGAGAGTCCTAAACTCAAACAAGAAGCCTACAAAAGAATGCTTGATGATGGGTCTAAGCATCCTATAGAAACATACATAGACGTTCTTGGACTTAAGGAAATTATCACACAAAGAAATAACTGGCCATTATTTGAGAACGTGTTGAGCATTCCTATGAAGGGAGAGCAGAAGGGGAAAGCGCACTACGTTGGGTGGCTTACTAGATTTAACGAACTTCGACGTATCCCTGCCCATCCATCAGGATCGCGCACATATGAGGAAGAAGACTATGAACTAATGAAACATCTTAAGTTCGAGTTTTATAAACGGCGAGATGTGGCTCTCGGGACAAGCGATTCAGTCTTAATGTCATGAGATACATGGGCTCAAAAAGATCAATGCGCGCGAATAGAAGAATTTATTTCAAGGACTTAATCACTATTAGATATGTTCTTTTAACACTGTAAAAAAACAGGAAACAGTCGGCGATATAATGGAAAAGGATGCATTTGAAGAAAAATGTCCCCCGTTTTTAAAATGGGCCGGTGGCAAAAGGTGGCTTATATCAAGGCATGCAATAATATTTCCTGATACATTCAATAGATATATAGAGCCATTTTTAGGAAGTGGCGCTGTCTTTTTTAAGTTGCAACCGAAAAAAGCAATTTTATCCGACATTAATAAGGAATTAATAAGTACCTATATTGCAATAAAAGAAGACTGGCAAAAAGTTTTGATGAAATTAGAGAAGCATCACAAATTATTCAATAAAGATTATTATTATAAAATTAGGCAAAGCAAATCAGAAAATATATACGATAAGGCTGCACGCTTGATATTTTTAAATAGGACATGTTGGAATGGTCTTTACCGTGTAAATTTGAAAGGCGAGTTTAACGTACCTATAGGGACTAAGACAGATGTATTAAGAGAAGAGGACAACTTCGAAAAAGTAAGTAAAATGCTAAAAAATGTGACTCTCCGCAATAGTGACTTTGAGGTAATAATCAATAAAGCGAAAGCGAATGACCTACTTTTTGTTGATCCACCATACACAGTACTTCATGATAATAACGGGTTTATAAAGTACAATGAACAGCTTTTTAGTTGGGCAGATCAAATACGTTTAAAGAATTGTTTGAAACGCGCTAAGGATCGTGGAAGTATAATTATTATGGCCAACGCTTCCCATAGTTCAATAAGGCATCTGTATGAAGCCGACTTTACTATTACTGAATTGCAACGTCACAGTATAATTGCTGCAAGTTCGGTAAAAAGAAAATCATGTAAGGAATTAATCATCACGAGTTATATATGAAAAATTTATTTGTTAAAGAATGCGAAGACTCCCAATCATTGGCTGCCTTATAAATTGTTGCCCTGCGGATGTCGCCGCAGCTAAAGAAGAATTACTAAGTACTTTATTGATTGGTAAATTGGGGACGTTGTACTAATTAATTACTAATTGATTAACATAATGAGGGTCGCTAAAAAATAAATAGAACGTTCCTAATGTACCATTTGGGCAACAGGCCGTCAAAACCTGTCCAGAATTGGTAAATAATTTAATGAAGCCGCGAAGACGATAAAACATGGGGCACTTTCTCAACATTGCATATCAGATTCTAATGGAACAGGGACAACCTCTAACAGCCCGTGAATTGACTGAAATCGGTCTTCGTAGAGGATGTTTACGAACTTCTGGCACCACACCTTCGCAGACCATGAAATCAAAGCTTTCTACAGATATCCTCACTAACAAGGGCAAGTCTACCTTCATGCGCACGGATGAGGGCAAGTTCGCACTTCGCCAGTGGCATACCTATGAAGAGTATATAGCGGATCGCTTCTCTAAGGGGTTGTTGCAGGAGGATGTTATTGTGTTTCCAGCCTCATCTATCAAGCGTTACATATCTGTGCCGGGACTTCATCCGATAGTATTGGACAATGGCCAAGCTCTGTTACAGGAATGTAAAACTATGAAACGAGTTGATGCAGAGCTTGATTTCTCGGTTATTCAGTTAATTTCCGTATTTGTTCTACGCTATGGTAAACGGTATCTAACCTACAAAAGAACTAAAAGGTTACCCGAAAGCAGACTGCATGGCCTTTACTCAATGATCTTTGGTGGACATATTAATCCCGACGAAGCACTCCCCCTATTTAACATATTCGAGCCTCAATATGGCGAAACGTTCTTGCTTAGGGAACTGGGCGAAGAAGTCAGGTTTGAAGCAGACATGTTCCCTTTAATCCATTACAAGGGCTTGTTATACGATGATTCAAAAGAGGTGAGCCGACAGCATCTTGGCATCGTATACGATGTGTTTCTGAAGAGTCCAAAATATGAAATTGGCGAAAGAGGTTTCCTTATGGATTCGCGGTTGGAGACTCTTAATGACATAAATCAGCGATTACAAGATTTTGAGAACTGGTCACAGCTCGTTGCTCAATACGAATCTCAAATAAAGAATTATTCTTGTGATAACCACCAAGAGGACCCGTGAAATGAAAATGGACGACATATTGATCAAGATTTTTATTGGTATTATCGTGACAATTATTCAATATACAGCGAACAAACTAGGCACATATTGCAGCAGACATTATCCTTGGCAACGTCGTCTTGTGCTGGTTGCCTCTACTGCTATTTGGGTAATAATCAATGTAGCCACGTATGCCATGATAGAAATGAGCTACCTACCGCCTAATATTCTTCAATTTGTCACGCTGCTTAGCTCCGTTATAATTCTTATTCTGCTCTGGAAACATATTTACAATTACTGGTCAGTGGGTGTTGTTGGTGCTGATTGCCAAGTAGGCAAAGGTATAGACTATAAAAGGTCTTTGGAATTAGTACATAATAAGTTCGCATTTCTTGGGATTGGGGCATCAAAACTTACTAAGCTTACAAATGAGTTTGAGGCGGCAATGAAAAGATGTCGTTCAGATAAACCAATTCGTTTTCTTTTACTAAAACCCACAGATAAGAACCTGACGGATGCATCACAGCGGGCCGGAAAAGACAAAAGTGAATACAAAATAAATGTCATTAACTCGTTACGTACAATAGCAAATATGCATGAACACCGAAAATTTAATATACAGGTTCGATTTTACCCTGAGCGACCAGGTGGTACAGTATCGATTATACCAATATTTAGGTTGCTATTTATAGACAACAAAATATGTCTCTTGAGCTATAACGCGCTTGGTGAGGGTGGTGGACCAGAACTACCACAGCTTCATTTGGTGCCAGCAAAAAATGATGGAAAAGCTAGCGCATCTTTTTATTATGCTATGGAGCGTTATTATGAATCGTTATGGGAGCAGTCTGATTCTTGGGACTTCAAGGAGTTCATAAACAATGAATAGACTTCCAGTAGCATCAGCACATGGCAGATTTCAGCCTCTCCATCTTGGACACATGGAGTACCTTGCAGCAGCGAAAGAAAATTGCGAATTTCTGTATATTGGAATTACACAGTACAATATTCGATCACTATCAGATAATCCTATAAACCCACACCGCACCCGCCCAGAGGACAATCCGCTAACTTTCTTTGAGAGAGTCCAACTCATAACAGATGCGCTTGTTGATATTGGTATAAATCGAAATGACTTCTGCATCGTACCATTTCCAATAGAGAATGCCCAGCAACTGCCTGATTTTATACCAATTAGTATTCCTGTGTTTACGACTGTTTATGACGATTGGAATCGACACAAGGTTAAAGTGCTGAGTGATGTCGGATATAATGTAATCACTTTATGGGAGCGAGATAATAAGCAATATAGAGGCTCAATAGTTCGGAAAGGTATCATGGACGACGATAAAGAGTGGACTAAAATGGTGCCGCCTGCCACCATTAGGGCTGTGCAGTCATTCGGGCTTCGTGATAGATTAGCATTTCTAAATGAATGCAGACGAGCGAGATACCCTTGAAACTTTAAGTTTCTGTTTTTGAGATAATCGGGGACGGTTCTATTTAATCTCTCTGGGTCGAATTCCCCGTCGCTTGCGACGAAAAAGAGAATGTTGCTCCATCAAGATACCCCGCTGCTTGCGGCGGGGAGCTTCATTTGACATCATCAGAAATCAATCAGGCCGATTTATACGTTTGCCGCAAGCACATTTAATATTTAATGTTGCCATAGTGCACACAATGTGATAGCTAATAACAAACCACGGGTATGAACCACCAAGCAAGCTTTGGAAACAGAGTCCGCAGCAAGCTGCGGTGTATCATACCCTCAGCTGCGCGGGATTGTTCAACTTACCAATTCCGCCGCGCTGCGCTTTCGGAATTGGAGTTTCACAATGAAGAATTTAAATTGGAATTCTGAAAAGAGCATGGTTCTAAAAGCGTCACGGGGAATTTGTTTTGAGGATGTAGTTTTCTACATTGAAAGAGGTGACATATTAGACGATTATCTTCATCCCAACCAGCAGGCAT
>JBAXON010000095.1:0-10713 GCA_037133255.1 Deltaproteobacteria bacterium | reverse complement strand
GATGTCCAGTTCGTGAGTCACCATGACGATGGTGATACCCTGGTCGTTAAGTTTCTGAAACGTACCCATGACCTCAACGCTCGTCTGGCTGTCAAGGTTGCCGGTGGGTTCATCTGCCAGCAACATCGCCGGTTCGTTAACCAACGCCCAGGCAATAGCAACGCGCTGCTGCTGTCCACCGGAGAGTTGATTGGGATGATGATTCTCGCGCCCTTCCAATCCCAATTTCTTAAGCGCGCCTAAAGCCCCCTGCCTTCTTTCTTTTGCGCCAACATGATTGTAGAGCAGGGGAAGCTCGACATTTTCTACAGCGGAAGTGCGCGATAAAAGATTAAACCCCTGAAAGACAAAACCGATTTTTCGATTTCGAATTTCCGCCAGTTCATCTTTGTTGAGATCTCCTATGCTTGTACCATCCAGCAGATAGTCACCGGCGGTTTGTTGATCAAGGCAGCCGATCAGGTTCATAAATGTGGATTTGCCGGATCCGGAAGGTCCCATGATTGCCACAAATTCCCCCGCGTTTATGGTGACGGATATGCTCTCCATTGCGCGAACAACATTGTCTCCGACACAATAAAACTTGCTTAATTTTTTTGTTTCAAGAAGAGCCATCAAAATTTCCTTAACGGATGAATCTGGGGACGCCTGAGCCTGACGCCGCATCATTTTTCTTGGTGCTATTGGAAGAATCAGTGATAACTTGCTGTCCTTCAGTTAATTCGCCTGCGGTCACTTCCGTATAATTGCCATCACTGATGCCGGTTGTAATCTTTACGTTCTTTGGTTTATTGTTTTCTAAAACCCAAACGCTCGGCCCTTTGGGTCCTTTTGCACCTTTCTGATCGGATGTTGCTGCTGATGTTGCCGGTTTAAAGCGAAGCGCGGCATTAGGCAAGCGTAAAGCATTTTGTTTGCTCTCTGTCTCTATGGAAACATTTGCCGTCATCCCCGGTTTGAGTTTGAGACCGGCATTATCAACTACAATTACAGCGTTGTAAGTGACGACATTGGAGACAGTGATCGGGGCGTTGCGGACAACAGAAACCTTACCATTAAATGGTAATTCCGGATAAGCGTCGACCGTAAAAGCCGCTTTTTGCGAGGCTTTTACTTTGCCGATATCGGCTTCGTCCACGCTTGTGTCTATTTGCATTTTTGTCAAATCCTGGGCAATGGTAAATAATGTAGGAGTCTGAAAGCTTGCCGCCACCGTCTGGCCAATATCGATATTACGCGAAATGACCGTGCCATTTACCGGAGAAAGTATTTTTGTGTATCTCAAATTGATCGCCGAAGAATCCAGAGCGGCTTGAGCCTGTTGGATTTGAGCCTCCGAAACTTTAATTTGTGCCATGGCGGAAAGATAATTTGTTTCAGAAGTATCAAGATCACTCTTGGCAATAAAATTTTTAGCATAAAGAATTTTGTTTCTCTCCAAAGTTGTTTTTGTGTCGCGCAGCATCACCTGCGATTTTTCCAGATTAGCTTTTGCCGAAAGTAAGTTTGCCTGCGCCTGACCTACCTGCGCTTCAAGAATGGATGGATCAATCTGAGCAAGTAGCTGACCTTTTTTTACAGGAGAGTTAAAATCTACAAACAGTTTTTGAATAGTTCCGGAAATCTGCGTTCCCACTTGCACTGTGGTTACAGCGTTTACTGTTCCTGTTGATGATACTGTGGATTTGATGTCGCCGCGCGTAATTTTATCCGTCACAAATTTCTGTTTGCTGCTGCTATTCGTGAACACAAAAAAAAGAACGACTGCTAAAGTGATAACGACAACCGAACTAATTATTATAATTTTTTTCATTTCTGAACTCCCATTGCCTTTTCCAGATTTGCCTGCGCCACAGAGTAATCGGCAAGCGCGGTAATATACGTCATTTTAGCGTTATTCATTGTGATCATGGCGTCGGTAATTTCAATGGAGCTGCCAACACCTGCCGCATATCTGCCTTTGGCCAGCTCTACAGTTTCTTCCGCCTGCTTGACGATGATCTTTCCTGCGGAAATTCTTTCGGCTGCTTCTTTGAGCGATAGATGCGCGGATGCAACTTGCAGATATACTTTTTGCATCAGTGAATCTTCATTGGCCTTGAGAACATCTAAATTGGCCTTAGCTTCATCAATTTGATATTTAGTGGAAAGGCCGGTAAAAAGCGGGAAAGTTAATGTGACGCCGACGCTCCACGCCTTATCCTTATCCACTAAAAACTCATTACCATTATAGCCGTAAGCGGCAGAGCCTGCAAGAACCGGTAAATATCCTTTTTTACTCAGGTAGATAGTTTTTTCCAATCCTTCTTTCTTCTTGAGAGTTGAAAGAAGATCCGGCCTGTTCTTATAGGCATTTTGCAGGGCTTCATCCATAGAAACTTCGTAGGGCCGATAATCCAGGTCATCTTTAATTTCGTATTCAGGAGCATTCATTATTCCCATAGCGTTGGTGAGCGTAATTCTCGCAATGCGCATGGCATTTTCGGCCTTTAGTAAATTTATTTTAGCATTACTTAAATTCACCTCGGCGCTTGTCACATCGATTTTGGAAATTTTTCCTGTTTCAAAAAAAACTTTGGCAATTTCATTATGTTGTTGAAATTGGTTCACAGTTTCCATCGCGACATCCTGGCTCTTTTTGGCTTGCAGATAACCGTAATAAGCCTGTTTGACACCTAAGATAACTTGATCAGAAATATCTTGAAGATCCGCTTGCGATGATTCTTTCCCCAGACTTTGAATCTGAACCTGATTGTAGGTTTTGCCAAAATCAAATATCGTCTGACTTAAGCTTAGGGTATTTGAATACTGATTATAAGGATCAGGATTGATAATTGATGTTGCTGGCGGACCAATCCGTTGATAGCCGGACTGTAAAGTGAGCTGAGGATAGTAACCGGCTCTGGCCTGGCCTATTTTGCTATCAGTTATCCTGACAGTGCTTGTGGCAGCGTTGATACTGGGATGAATCTTCATCGCGATGTCGATACACTGCTGCAGATTAAGAACATCACCCTTAGCGATAAGCTCGGCAGCAATCGCACTGTTTATCCAAAATATTACGCAAATAAAACAAAAAATTATTTTCCTGATCATGTTAACTCCTGCTATTAGTTTCCTTAACGTTCTTAATCACTATAGCATGTATTTACTAGGTGTACATAATCAAAGAATGTGCCAGAAAGTATTATTAATATAAAGCGCTGTTATCAAAAAGTAATCGTCAAGTCTGGTTTTGCTAAAATAAAAGTACTGGGTAATATATATCCATAAATTGTATCCAACTGGATAAATTGTAACCAGGGTGCTTGAAAATAATCAAGGTACTATTGGTAATTATAAGTTAGAATTTGGAATAATATACTTGAAAAAATGAAAGATTTGTTTTATCTGGCAACTCTAATTTTATGGGAGGTTATATGTCTGAAGAATTGATGAATACAAAGGAAGTGGCCGAATATCTTGATATTCATGAAAAACAGGTCTATGGCCTGATTAAGGCCGACCGGATTCCTTGTACAAGGGTTACAGGTAAATGGATATTTCCGAAAAAATTAATCGATGATTGGATAGAGAATAATACTACGCCCGGCATGAAGCAGGCAAGAAAGAAAAGCTCTCAAATAAGCGGAGCAATTCTCGCCTCCGGTAGTAATGATCCGGTTCTGGACATGCTGCTGACAGCTACAAAAAAATCTCATCCGGATTTTTTTATTTTTTCGGCCAATACCGGAAGTGTTAATGGCTTGAAGGCTCTAAATAACGGCTATACTGATATTGCGCTGTCACATCTTTTTGATGCCGAAAGCGGTAAGTACAATATACCTTATTTGTCCAAATACCTGCCCGACATCAATCCTGTAGTTGTTAATCTCTTCAATCGGGAATTGGGGTTTCTTGTTAAGCCCGAGATTGCTTCACAGATTACAGGATTTGAAAGTCTAACCGGTAAAAATTTAAAATTTATTAACCGCCAGGTAGGTTCCGGAACGCGCCTGCTTCTGGATTATCATTTGCAAAAACTGGGAATTGCCGCAGACCAGATCGCTGGTTATGAAAAAGAAGTCTATACTCATTTTGAAATAGGCCTTTCTATTATCGCAGGGGAGGCCCAAGTAGGTATTGCATCGGCGGCGATCGGTAAGCTTTTAGGGTTGGCCTTTAAGCCGATCACTTCCGAATGTTTTGATATGATCCTTGATCAATCAACTTTTTTTTCATCAGGCGTGCAATCTTTTATCGAAACGCTCAAAACTGATGAATTTCGAAATCGAGTAGAAAAAATTGGAGGTTATGATTTTCAGGATTCAGGAAAGATCCTCCATTCACATCAATAACAGCGTTTAAAAAATAAATTAGAAAGGATTTACAGATTATGAAGAAAAGTATGAGTAAATGGTTAGTTTTATTTCTTTTGATTTTCCCGTGTATGGCCTTTGCGGCAAATGGGGATAAATTTGTGTTTTTATCCAGCACAATCGGCCCAATTGACGCAGGGATTGTCGGCGCTCTGGAAGATCAATTTGAAAAAGAAACAGGGATTAGAGTCCGCCATGTCGGCGCGGGAACAGGTGCGGCATTGGAGATTGCTAAAAAAGGAAATATTGATCTGGTTTTGGTTCATGCAAAATCACTAGAGGAGAAATTCATTGCTGATGGTTTCGGCACACAAAGAATTCCTCTCATGTACAATGATTTCGTTATTGTCGGGCCTGCTGCTGATCCGGCAGGAATCAAAGGATTGAAAGTGGCAACAGATGCATTAAAGAAAATCATGGATAGTGGTTCTTTGTTTATCAGCCGTGGCGATAAGTCAGGAACACATGTAGCCGAGATGGAACTTTGGGGGAAGACTGGACTAAAGCCGGCAGGTGCGTGGTATTCCGTTTATGAAAAGGGCTCTGAAGGTAATGTTCCCACGCTCAAATATACTGATCTAAAAGAAGCATACACAGTAATTGATCGGGCGACTTATCTTTCGATAAAAGATCAAATCAAACTTTCCGTTCTGGTCGAAGGTGATGACGCGCTGTTGAACTATATTTCGCTGATACCGGTAAGTCCCGCAAAGTTTCCCAAGGTAAATAACAAGGATACGATGAAGTTTGTTAATTGGCTGACTTCGCCTAAAAAAGGTCAGTTGATTATCCGGGATTTCGGTAAAGAAAAATTTGGGTCAGCGCTTTTCTTCCCCAATTCTGAGGAATGGAAAAAAAGTAAGCTGAAAAAATAACAATACCAATAACAATAAGAGATAAGGAGAATACTGATGAAAATATTCAAGACGTTTAAATTTACTATTTTGATAATGGCATTGATTATAGCGGCGAGTGTGATGAGCGCTCAGGCAGCTCCCAAACAAAAGAACATCATTTTGGCGACTACCACCAGCACTCAGGATACGGGCCTGCTCGATGTTTTGATTCCCCTCTTTGAAAAGCAAACAGGCTACTTTGTAAAGACTATTGCCGTAGGTTCCGGCCAGGCCATGGCTATGGGACAAAAAGGTGAGGCTGATGTTTTGCTCGTTCATTCCCCGGACGCGGAAAAGAAGTTTATTGCCGAAGGCCTTGGTGTGAACAGACGCCTGGTCATGCATAATGATTTTATTATTGTCGGTCCCGGTGAAGATTCGGCAAAAATTAAGAATACAAAATCAGCGGCTGGAGCTTTCAAATTGATTGCATCCGCCGAGGCGTTGTTTGTTTCCAGAGGTGATAATTCAGGAACAAATGCTCAGGAAAAGAAATTGTGGAAAGCTGCCGCGATTAGTCCGGAAGGTCAAAAATGGTATCAGCAGACCGGCCTGGGTATGGGGCAGACATTGAATGTCAGTGCCGAGAAAAAAGGTTATACACTGGCTGACCGCGGCACTTATCTGGCAATGAAGAAAAACCTGAACATGGATATTTTAGTGGAAGGCGATGCCGCGCTGCTCAATATCTATCATGTGATGGAAGTAAATATTGCCAAATGGCCGAAAGTCAATGCCGTCGGTGCAAAAGCATTTGCCGATTTTATGTTAACCAAAAAAACCCAAGGCATCATTAAAAGCTTTGGTGTGGATAAATACGGCTCTCCGCTCTTCTTTCCGGATGCAGGAAAGAAAGTTGAAGATTTGGGCAAGTAAAAATTATATCTCTTTGTCATTGCGAGGCGACCCTTGGGAGTCGTGGCAATCTCATGAATTTTAATTGGATTGCTGCGTCGCTTAGCTTCTCGCAATGACACAACTGGTAGGAATTATTTTGGATTGTAGAGTTTCTTAAATGGAATTAATTGTTCAAGGAATAATAAAAGCTTTTGAGTTAATCATCAGTTTTGATTCGGAAGTATTAGGGATAACGTGGCTGTCTTTGAAAGTATCGGGGACAGCCACGTTCATCAGTCTGTTCATCGGTGTTTCCATTGGCACTGCCGTAGCTCTTGCCAATTTTCGCGGCAAGAGGCTGGTCATCAGCCTGATCAATACAGGTATGGGCCTGCCGCCGGTTGTGGTCGGCCTTTTTGTCACTATTATGATCTGGCGCAACGGCCCGCTGGGCTTTATGGAGATTCTCTACACACCTTATGCCATGATTATTGCTCAGGCGATAATCGCCACACCCATTGTCATGGGCATATCGCTTGCCGCTATTCAAAACCTTCCCCCTAACCTGCGTTTGCAGATTCTTTCACTGGGTGCAAGCAGGTTGCAAATGGTTTGGGTATTAGTAAAAGAAGCGCGGCTGCCACTTTTGGCCGCGGTCATGGCCGGTTTTGGTGGCGTTATCTCCGAAGTTGGCGCCTCCATCATGGTCGGCGGTAATATCAAAGGATATTCACGTGTGCTCACTACAGCAACCGTTATGGAAACAGGCAAAGGCAATTTTGATGTGGCGATAGCCTTGGGCATTATCCTTCTTCTTCTTGCTTTCCTGGTTAATCTCCTGCTCACCCAGATACAGCAAAGGCAGCATCCACGATGAAATCTGAATCTTTGATAAAACTTGAAAACATTATCGTTTCGCGCAGCGGCGTAACAGTACTGGATATAGGCAAGCTGAATGTCGACCAAGGAAGAATCTTGGCTCTGATTGGCCCCAACGGTGCTGGTAAATCAACGCTTCTTCTAACTCTGGCAGGATTATTAAAACCAAGCCGAGGGAAAATTTATTATCAGGGATTGCCTGCGGATACAAGAGCCAGTCTTGTAAGACTCCGCCAAAGCGTCTCTGTTGTTTTCCAAGAACCACTTTTGCTCAATACTTCTGTTTATAAAAATGTTGCCCTGGGCTTGAAATTCCGCCATTTGAGCAATGATGAAATTCAAAGAAATGTTGAAAGCGCCCTGGATTATTTTGGCATCAGTTCTCTGGCCAAAAGATCAGCAAAAACACTCTCCGGCGGAGAAGCCAAAAGAGTGTCGCTTGCCCGCGCTTTTGCCATAAAACCGCGATTGATCTTACTGGACGAGGCTTTTAATTCGCTTGATCCTCCCACGCGGGAGACGCTTCTTGACGATCTAAAGCATATTCTGGAAGAAACAAAGATCACTGCCGTAATGGCCCTTCACGATCGTGAAGAAACACTGCGTCTGGCGCAGGATGTAACAGTTATGGCCGCAGGCAAAATTATCCAATCGGGAACAACGTCGCAGATATTCAACCAACCAGACTCCGAATTTGTGGCAAGCTTTGTTGGTACGGAAACAATATTAGAAGGCACCGTCAAAAGCAGCAACGCCGGTCTGATGGAGATCATCGTTGCCGGAAAAATTATCGAAGCCGTGGGTGATTTTCTGCCGGGACAAAATGTGTACTGCTGTTTAAGGCCGGAAAATATTATTGTGTCCAAAGAGGTGCCGGAAAAAATCAGCGCCCGCAATGTTTTTGAGGCAAAAGTTCAGAAGATAATCCGGCAGGGCTTTTTCTACAAACTGATACTCGATTGCGGATTTCCTGTTGTCGCCTATATTACCATGCCGTCCTGCGAGGATTTAGGAATATGCGAAGGTTCTGTCATCTCCGCCTCCTTCAAAGCCACCGCCATCCACGTCATGCAGCGGGAAAAATAATAAAGTTATTTAACCTTCGTCATTGCGACGTGTGCCCTTCAGGGTAGCAGACCCTCTGTCTGCGTGGCAATCTCTCAGTAAAATCTCGCTATAAAAACCATTGGCTTATTTTGTAAATTAGATTATAAATTAAATACCAAAAATATGAGAAAGGAAGGTTTATAATATGATTGGAGATAAAGTAAAAAACGCAATGAATGAGCAGATCAAGCATGAAATGGAATCGTTCTACATCTATTTATCAATGGTTGCCTATTTCCACGCACAGAACCTCGACGGCATGGCTCACTGGATGCGTTGTCAGGCGCATGAAGAAATGATCCACGCCATGAAGTTTTTTGATCACATCCTCGATCGAGGCGGCCAGGTAACGCTATTGGATTTAAAGCAGATTAAAACATCATGGAAGAAACCGCTGGAGGCCTGGCAGGACGCCTATGAGCATGAAAAGTTCATCACCAGCAAAATCAATAATCTCACCAAAATCTCACGGGAAGAAAACGACTATAGCTCAGAACCGATGCTTTCCTGGTTTTTAAAAGAGCAGATTGAAGAAGAAAAAAATGCGGAAAAAGTATCCCGGGAGCTAGCCATGGTAGAGGGCTCCAAAGAAGGCATTTTGATGTTGGATAGGGAACTGGCTACTCGTATCTTTGTGCCTGGTTCACCGTTTGATCCGGCAGCCTACAATCTTCTTGCATGATACCGATAAAGGAGGCCGGCTATTTTTAATTACAACCTCTATCTGAAAAATATTCAAGATGGTCAACAAGGTTTGAATCCCTATCTGGATTATTTCGGGATAACGCTAATTGATCTGAAAGATGGATATGCCCGGTTTAAAATGCCAGTGCGCCCGGAGTATTTGCAGGGGGCAAAAAAGATGCAGGGCGGGCTTATTGTCGCGCTGGCTGACGAGGCGATTGCTCACGCAATGATGTCTCAACTGGCGCCTGATGAAGGTTTGACTACCGTTGAACTCAAAAGTAATTTTCTAGCGGGAGTAACCAATGGGGAGCTTATTGCCACTGCCACCGTTTTTAAAAAAGGCCAAAGCCTGATTATCGGTGATTGCTTGGTCACCGATGATAAAGAAAAAAATATCTGCCGCGTCTCGGCAACGTTTTTGCTTTTGAAGGAGAAGTGAAGCGATAATAAAACATAATTCTGTCATTCTCATGAATGGTAGTTTTATTGTAATTCTCTATGTCATTGCGAGACGACCCTTGGTCGGCGTGGCAATCTTATTATTCTGATGCTTATGAGATTGCTTCGCTCATTAAATGTACCGATAAATATTTAATTTGAAAACGGAGTTGTGGCAAAACTGGGGTCAAATTTATCCCCTTGACAATTGCCAAAAAAAAACAATGCAAGCCCTTGCCAGTCCTGGCATTCATCCTATTTCAGCAAATACTGAAATAAATTGAATCAGGTATTGAAATGACAGTTTTCTCTCCCTTCTCCATCGTCTATTTTCTACCGTTTGTTTTACACTGAATTTGTTCGCATCTATCTGGGCATGATTTTTCCTGATAAGAATGGAATCAGGCAGCGTAAGGCGTTATTTACAGAATCAGAATCAGGAAAATACTTTTTTACTTCTGGCTCCAGCATAACCGCGCCGTCTTCGAGCGTAAAATGCTGAATGGTAGTTGATCCATCTATTTTGTGAATTTTGACCTTATGACCAGCCCTGTAAGATTTATAATATTTCCCTTGGACAACATCGTTCATTTTCGAGAAATCATACTCGACTTTTATCTCATCTTTATTTGATGAAACTTGTTTGCTCATATTGCACTACCATGTTGTCATTCGATGATTTTGTCGTAATCGGCGTGACTGCCGATCCAAAACCAAAGCAACCCTTCGGGTACCTCAACGGCCAGTGACCGATAATGTATCCCTATGCGGACTGATCTGTATTTCCCGATTTTCTTGAAATGAAGCGATGGGTGAGATGGATTTTCTTTCAACAGCGCGAATTGTGCATCGGCAAGCTCTTGAATGCTTTGAGGTAAGCTCCGGTAACAATTCCAAAAGGCTGATGAGGCAAAGTGTTTCAAATCATTTGCGTCTTTCCCGCCTTATGTTCTTCGATGGCGTTTTGCGCTAATCTGTCCAATTTGTCGGTCGCGCAATCCATTTCGATCTGACGATCCCATTCGGCGGCATCAAATTTGATAAACCAGGAGCGAAAAGCAGCAAGCTCTCTGGAGCTAAGCTGTTTGACTTCCTGCTCAATCATTTCTATTTGTGACATGCTAATTCTCCTTTGTCTCCTAAAAGACGCCTTGATTTTAACATTAACATTTAGGAAAAGCAACCAGCAGTTCAATATGTAATGCGTGATTTATAACATATGAAAATGTAATTCTTTTTTTCTTGTTCTTTCCTTTGACAAACGCGCGGTAACTGGCTATACTATCATTAAGTCAAAATTCAGAGGGGGGCGTCACGGTTTCGACGGGGACATTTGAAGTTGTAGAAGCGTGCCGAGGTTCCTACAGGCCTCGTTAAACAGGTAGGAAACATATAATCGCAGACAACTACGATTACGCTTTAGCCGCTTAGACGGCTAACGTTCTACCCGGTTCTCCTGTTGGCTGGAATAGAACGTCATTAAGACAGGATAGCCAAACTTCTTGCCTGGG
>JBAXON010000094.1:0-10797 GCA_037133255.1 Deltaproteobacteria bacterium | reverse complement strand
CCTGGCCATCCTTATCCAGAAAGACTGCTTTCATTGCTTTGCTATACTTAGTTCCCAGCTTAAAAACGTGGCCTACCTCGATGCCACGCGCAAATTTAATTTCACCGCCGCAACGAGGGCAGGAATCATTTTCCTGTACCACGCGTAAATCCGTGAAGGCTTCTACATTAAAATCTCTGCCAAAATTAACATTTTTCAGATGATAGTCTTCTTTATTGGCGCCGGTTACAAAATTAACCATATTCATTATTGAATAATCGGCTATCACGCGCGTCTTAATTTTCACGGCTCCGGCAAATCCACGTGGCGCTCCGGTTGCCTTCAAAATCATTTCATCATCGGCAAGTTCCAGTTCCGCCGCTCCCAGATAATTTTTAACTTTGATTTCGTTAACATCCTGATCACCACGAATAAGCACAGCGCAGGCCTTCCCGTCAGCATTGAAAATCAGCGTTTTCACAATATCCTGCGGCTGGACTTTTAAAAATACGCTAACTTCTTCAATTGTCCGCGCATTCGGTGTATGGACAGATTCAAAAGCCGACCAATCCTTTTCCGATATTTTTTTCTTTTCCGGTTCTCCAATTTCGGCTTTTTCCAGATTAGCGGCATAAGCACATTTCCCACAAAAGACGATGGCATCTTCACCGGAATCGGCCATAACCATGAACTCATGCGAATACTTCCCGCCAATGCTGCCCGAATCAGCCTCCACTGGACGGAATTTTAAACCACAGCGGTTGAAAATATTATTATAGGCAACAAACATTTTATCATAACTTTTTTCCGCGCCCACCTCATCAGCATCATAACTATACGCGTCCTTCATCCCGAATTCGCGGCAACGCATTACGCCAAAGCGCGGACGAACTTCATCCCGAAATTTAGTCTGAATCTGATAAAGGTTACGTGGTAATTGCCGGTAAGTTTTTATATCATTTCGGATCAAATCGGTGATTACCTCTTCATGTGTCGGACCAAGGCAGTATTCGCGTTCATGGCGATCACGAAACCTCAAAAGTTCCTTACCATAATGCACCCAACGACCTGATTCCTGCCAGAGTTCTACTGGTTGAACCATCGGCAAGTGTACTTCCTGCGCCCCTGCCCTATTCATCTCTTCGCGAACAATCTGTTCTACCTTGCGAATAACCCGATACCCCAAAGGAAGATACGAATATATGCCACTGGTTAATTTCCTGATCATCCCAGCCCGAATCATCAACTGGTGGCTGGACACCTCCGCATCGGAAGGAATCTCTCTTGCTGTGGGCAAGTGCATTTCCGAATAACGCATTAAACCTCCTTATTTTCCTCATCCATTAATTTTATCTCTTCGAGTAGTACTGTAACAAAATCGCTTTCTTCAACCTTTTTATACGCCACTCCATTTTTAAAAAGCATCCCGAATCCCGTACCACCGGCAATCCCAATATCCGCGTCAGCAGCCTCTCCGGGCCCATTCACCACACAACCCATCAAAGCGACTTTTAAATATTGTTTCCTGCCTGTCAGCGCCTTTTCAACTTTTTCGGTAAGGCCCAAAAGATCAATCTGGCAGCGTCCGCACGTAGGGCAGGAAACTATATCCGGACCAACCTGCCTTATTTTTAAGGCGCGTAGAATACTATAAGCGACAGGAATTTCTAATGCCGGACTGCCTGTAACTGAAACCCGAATTGTATCACCAATACCATCATACAGAAGAGTTCCGATACCTAGAGCCGATTTAATTGCGGCATCAACTAACGTTCCCGCCTCGGTAACACCTAGATGCAGAGGATAATCAGTTTTATCGGCAATAGCCTGATAAGCATCAATCATGGTGGTTACATCAGATGATTTCAACGACAATTTAATCCGGTCAAACCCCATATCCTCAAACATTTCAATATTACGCATCGCACTGATGCATAAGGCTTCCGCGGTTGCTCCGCCATGTTCCGCAACCAAATCTTTCTCCAAAGAGCCTGAATTCACGCCAATACGGATCACAGTTTCCCGTTCTTTGGCCACTTGAACAACTTCACGTATTTTATCTTTGGCGATATTGCCGGGATTAATCCGAATGCCATCAGCTCCGTTTTTTATAGCATCAATCGCCAATTGATAATGAAAATGAATATCAGCAATGAGCGGAATAGTAATTCTCTTTTTAATTAACGGAATCGCCTCTACGGCTTCGTTATCGGGCACGGCAATACGGATGATCTCGCAACCAAGTTCTTCGAGTGCGTGGATTTGCGCTACAGTTGCCTCCACATCGCGAGTATCTGTGTTTGTCATAGATTGGACGACAACAGGCGCTCCGCCGCCTATCTGCACATTACCAAGACTGATCTCTCTTGTTTTTCGTCTCTTAATTGAAGATAAATGCGCCACAGGAACCAGCTTTCCGATCGTATACTTGTGATTGATTTATAACATGAGAACTAATGTTGAGCAATGGGTAATTTGTCTGGAACATGTTAAGATATTGCGGGATAAAATTATTTTCCCTGCCAGCAATGCAGACAGAGTTGGTCTGCGGGAAGACCGATTGCCGCTATCATATCGTCAATGGCCTGATATTTGAGGGATGTTACATTTATATCTTTTCTAATCCAGTCAATCATCTTTGCGTGCTTTGCCGAATTGGTGTCCAGGTAATCCTCCGGGTTGTCAATCTCTTTGCCTTCCAGCGCCAGAATAGCTTTCCGGCAAGCAAGCTCCGTTGTAGATCTTGTTGATGCAGCATAAATACAAGGAAACATCAGTGGAGGACATGCGGGACGCACGTGAATTTCCTTTGCGCCATTGTCCCATAATTTTTTTATTGTATAGTTTTTTAATTGTGTGCCACGCACAATAGAGTCATCACAAATTATCATACGATTGCCCTTGATTATTTCACGCACGGCAATGAGTTTCATCGTGGCTACAAGATCTCTAATTTCCTGAGTAGGCGGGGTGTAACTGCGGCCGTAACCAGGAGTATATTTCACGAGCGGCCTTCGATAAGGGATACCTGATTCCATCGCGTAACCAACGGCATGACCAACACCGGAATCCGGCACACCGGTAACAAAATCAGCTTGGACGTTATCGCGTTTGGCTAAATATCTGCCGCACATCTCCCTTGTTTTTTCAACACTGATGCCTTCGTAAGTCGATGATGGAGAACCCGTATATATCCATAGAAAAGCACAGACTTGCTTTTCCTGCCCTTCCGGCTTCATTTGTGAGACGCCGTCTGCCGTCAAAAGTAATATTTCACCGGGCCCGATAAATTGAATCAACTCATAACCCAGATTTTCAAACGAGCTTGCCTCTGTCGCTACAACATAGGATTTTTTGGTTAAATCATTACTTTTTCCCACAGCCAGAGGGAAACGGCCATACTTGTCGCGCGCCGCATAAATCCCCTGTTCACTCATGACTAACACGCAAATAGACCCTTCAATAATACCGCGCATGGAAGCTATTCCTTCCACTATATTATCTCCGCGATTAATCAGACAGGCTACAAGTTCCGCGTTATTAACGCCACCGCCGGTAACTTCACTAAAAGAAATCCCCTCGTTAAGAAGCTCTCCTACCAACGCGTTTTTGTTTGTGATGAGACCTGTTGCCACAACAGCGTAGACACCAAACTTGGAACGGAAGATCAGAGGCTGGGGAGACTCATCATCAATCGCGCCAATGCCGAAATGACCCTCCATCTTTTTATAGTCATCAACAAAACGTGATTTGAATTGTGCCTGTGAAATACCGTGAATAGTATTATAAAAACCCTTGGGTCCAAATACAGCCATCCCGCCATTTTCTGTCCCCAGGTGCGAATGATAATCCGTTCCGTAAAACAGAGTCTGCACACAGCTTTGATCTGATACTACTCCGAAAATACCGCCCATTTTGTCCTTCCTTTATATCTAGTCCAACTTCGCTATTGCATTTTTAATTCTTTTCACGCCTTCTTCGATATTTTTTAGCGAAGTGGCGTACGATAAGCGGATATGATCATCGCTGCCAAATGCAGCCCCGGGAACTGTAGCCACGTTTGCCTCATCAAGCAGATAATCAATTAACTCCGTTGAACCAATTATTTTCTTGCCTTTATAGGAGCGCCCATAAACACCGGATACGTTCGGAAATACATAAAAAGCGCCTTCCGGTAATAAACATTTTACATCCGGAATGTCATTGAGAGCGGCAACGATAACATCTCTTCTTTTCTGGAACTCACCTACCATCATCGTAACGATGCTTTGATCGCCGCTTAGTGCCTCGACCGATGCTTTTTGTGAAATAGAGGTCGGATTGGACGTATTTTGACTCTGAATCTTGTTTACAGCCGCAATTATTTCTTCAGGCCCTGCAGCATAGCCGATTCTCCAGCCGGTCATCGCATAAGCTTTGGATACTCCATTGACTACGATTGTCCTGTCTTTTAATTTACTCTCTACAGAGGCGATATTGGCAAAAGGATATTTCGTATAAAGAATCTTTTCGTAAATATCGTCTGTTATTATTAATATATCTTCATTAAGAAGAACGGCGGCGATAGCTTTTAATTCTTCCGAAGAATACGCAGCTCCTGTCGGGTTGGAAGGTCCGTTAATAATAAGGGCACGCGTATTAGGCGTTATCGCGGCCTTTAATTGCTGAGGGTTAATTTTAAATCCGTCTTTCTCCAGCGTGTTTAAAATTACCGGTGTTCCGCCAGCCAGAACTACTATATCAGGATAGGATACCCAGTACGGTGCGGGAATGATTACTTCATCGTCCGCTTCAAACAAGGCCTGCGCTAGATTATATAAAGAATGTTTGGCGCCGCAGGATACAACAATCTGCGAGCGTTTGTATTCAAGAGAATTATCTCTTTTTAACTTGTTTATAATTGCGTCTTTTAATTCATCAGTGCCACCGACAGGTGTATATTTAGTGAACCCGGCCTCAATTGCTTTAATGGCGGCTTGCTTGATATTGGCCGGTGTATCAAAATCCGGCTCACCTGCGCCAAACCCAATGACATCTCTTCCTTCTGCTTTTAAAGCATTTGCTTTAGCAGTAATGGCTAACGTTTCTGATGGTTTAATTTTCGCAACTCTTGATGCTAGTCTCATAGGCTACCTCTTGACATTACTGAATTTTTCCATCAGCCCGCGGTGGACATTATCTGTTATCAGACCTTTTACTGATCCACCCATACTGGCCACTTCTTTGATCAGCTTAGAACTAGAATAAAACCATTTAAATCCGCTCATAAGAAATACTGTTTCCACTTCCCTTGTTTGCCGCCTGTTCATCAAAGCCATTTGAAACTCGTATTCAAAATCAGAGACGGCCCGCATTCCCCGTAATATTACACTGGCGCCTGAGCTTTTCAAATAATCCACAAGTAATCCACTATGACTATCCACCTTGACTCCGGGATTTTCACTGAATATTTCGCGAATAAATTTTTCTCTTTCTTCCACAGAAAAAAGATAAGACTTATTCGGATTATAAGCGACTAGGACAATGACTTCATCAAACAACCTTATTCCTCTTTTGATAAGATCAACATGTCCATTTGTAATCGGATCAAAAGAACCCGGATAAATTGCGATCCTGTTGGCAAATTTTTCTTGCGTCATTTCTGCTCCACCTTTAAAAAAGAAATGGCATTATCACCATATTTTCTTTGATCGATTTGTTGCCAAACGGTTTCTCCGCTGACACTTTCTGCTAAAACCGAGTTCAAATCTTCTCTGATCGAATGTTGAATTACTATCAGAGCGTCCTGGTTAAAAACCGGATACTTTTTCAATAACTTTATTGTTGTTTCCACTAACCCCTTGTTGTATGGCGGATCTGCAAAGACAATATCAAACTTACAATTTTTCCTAAAAAGATCGTTTAAACCTGACCGGACATCGGCGTTTATTACGCGACATTTCTTTTCAAATCCACAGCTCTCAATATTCTTTTGCGCAACCGAGGCTAGAATTTTATCTTTTTCGATAAAGCAAACTTCTTTTGCTCCGCGGCTGGCGGCCTCCAAACCAACGCTACCTGAACCGGCAAAAAGATCGAGAAAATATTTATCAACTACATCGCCCAATAAATTTAAAAGAGCTTCGCGTAAAAAATCAGAAGTAGGCCTGTCTTTGGATCCGGCAGGAAAATTTAGCGTTCTCCCTTTAGCCATTCCCCCGATTATGCGCATAATTTTCCGTAGTCAAATTAGAGCCCTGAATTATTTATCATGCTCAGTATGCCCTATATTTTTCTTTTCTTTTACCCTTTGGCTTATTTTATCCCCGAACTTAGCTACCCACCAAATAGGGCCGGAAATCGCGTATCCAACCATAATCACAAAAGCCATAATCTCCGGCTTGTAGTAGATGACTAACAAAATACCAACAACAATCAGGATAAAAGTAAAGGGCACGCGGGAACGCAGATTCATCCCCTTGAAGCTGTAATATTTAACGTTACTGACCATTAGCATTGCTAACACTATAACAGAGTACGTTATATACGAATTATGAAATTTTCCTTCACTGCCGATAAAATAAAAAAATATGACTGTAGTGGCGATGACAGAAGCTGCCGCAGGAATTGGCAGGCCGTTAAATACTTTGCTGTCAATTATACCGATCTGTATATTGAAACGTGCCAATCTAAGGGCGCCGCAAGCAACAAATAAAAATCCGGCCATCCAGCCCAGTTTGCCATCCGACGACATTACCCAGACATAAGCCAGTAATGCAGGAGCTACTCCAAATGCTATCAAATCCGACAGTGAATCGTATTCCGCGCCAAATTTACTTGTTGTATTTGTCAGCCTGGCAATGCGGCCATCAAGCCCGTCAAAAACAAGGGAAACTAAAATTGCTAGGGCAGCAATGTAATATTTTTCCTGGACGGAAGCGATAATGGAATAGAAACCGAAGAACAAGCTGGCCGTAGTCAAAAGGTTGGGTAATAAAAAAATCCCTTTTTTGAGGCGCATATTTTTTATTCGCAGCTCTTTAGTCATGATAAATACCCCAAAGTTGATTTACCGGCTCTCACCTTATCTCCGAGATTAACTGAAATTTTTGAATCTTCAGGCAAATAGACATCCACGCGTGAACCAAAACGAATCAAACCAAATCTTTCACCTTTTAAAACCTTTGTGCCTATATTGATCCAGCAGACAATCCGGCGAGCGATAAGGCCGGCAATCTGCACAACCCAGATTTCCCGGCCATCTTCAGTGCGGATCATCACCTCATTGCGTTCATTATCCTTCGATGCTTTATCCAGATTAGCGGAGAAAAACTTCCCTTTGTGATAATTGATTTTTTCAATTTTTCCGGGATAAGGCGCCCGATTAACATGGACGCTTAAGACATTCATAAAAATGCTTATTTTTTTGAATTTACCGGCAATAGTTCCTTTCATATCAACATTCTCTATCTTGATTACTTTGCCATCGGCAGGAGAAATAACCAATTTTTCTTCGTCTCGAAAAGACCTTTCCGGATTGCGGAAAAACCAAACAATAAAGAATGTTATGGCCGCCATTAAAATTATTAGTAAGCAAATGCCGGAAAAAGAAATTAAAATAGTAAGGACTAGGGAAATGAGGATAAAAGGATAACCTTCTTTAGCGATAATGCTATCATGTTTCATAAATTATTTATCTTCCTTTATACTATTTTGAGCTAATTATTACACCAAAACGGCAAAATAAAGAATCAATATGTATTCCAAAAAGTTACTCACCATCTGAGCTCCTTGGTAACAAACGCGGTTCAGTTGATATATTAATTGGGTTGCGTTGTCAATTAATCTTTGATTTTCAATTACTAATTACCGCGACTGATTTTTGAAGTTTTGACCATAAAAACAATCTTGACATTGTGTCAGTCATATCAGGTAATTACTGGTAATTAAATCGTTTCAGGAAAAAGGCATCGGCATTACTACAAATTCTGATTAGTTCCTGTGTTCCCGGAAAGCTTCACACTTGAATATTCTATCTTTAAGAGTAGATTTCGAATAATATTCGTGTTAGCCATCTTTTCAAATTTCTGATATTACTTATTTATTAAGGAGGAAATGTCATTGAAGTATCTGGTAATCAACGGAAATCCATACCGCGACAAAAGGGAGCTGGATCATTACATCGACAGTCTTTTTGCCGGAATAAAGTCAGCCGGACATGAAGTTCAATCACTTGTCCTCAGAGATATGAAGATCAAACCATGCAAGGGTTGCTTCAGCTGCTGGGTCAAGAATCCGGGCAACTGCATAATCCAGGATGATGGTAATGAAGTAGCCAGGCAATACATAGCATCCGACCATGTAATCCTTGCGTCACCTCTGATTATGGGATTTTTAAGCTCTCTTTTGAAAGACGCAATGGACAGGAACATCCCCCTTGTTCACCCACATCTTGAAGAAGTGGACAGCGAAGTGCATCATAAGAAGCGATACGACAAGTATCCGGTCATTTCATTTCTGCTGGAAAAGGAATCCTTCACCGATGCCGAAGACATAGCCATCGTAACCGGAATTTTCCAGAGAGAAGCTATCAATGTCAGATCCTCACTAGGTTTTGTCCGGTTCATCGAAACACCCATAGAGGAGGTTCTTCATGCGCTTAACATTTATTAACGGTTCCCCCCGTGGGAATAAAAGCAACACCGGCAGACTTATGGATCATTTTATTCGTGGTTTCCTGGAGACAGCAGGCAACACTTGCGATATCGAATACCTGACAAAGAACAGAAACAATCTTCCGGCTCTCGCGGAAAAATTCGCCACAGCGCAGGACATTATCATTGGCTTTCCGCTATATGTTGATGCCATGCCCGGGAGCGTAAAAGAATTCTTCGAAATCCTTGAGTCCTACATGGGCAAAGTGAACAATACGGCTCTTGGATTTGTTATACAGTGCGGTTTTCCCGAAACTTCTCACACCAGACCTATTGAAAAGTACTGCGAAAAATTCTCCCGCAGAATGGGCTGCCGCTACCTGGGCTCTATTTTAAAAGGCGGTTGCGAGGGGCTCGATATTCAGCCCGGCTTTTTGACCGACAAGTACTATTCTAATTTTTACCTGCTCGGCGTGGAATTCGGGAAGACAGGCAAACTAGACGGGATCATACTTGGAAAACTCGCCCGTCCGGAACACCTGAGCGCCGAAAATATGGCCAACGTTATCCCTTTTATCAATCAGGGTTTATGGGATGCCCAGATGGAAAAGAACGGTGCCCTAGACAGAAGCTTCACCAAACCACTAATTCCATGAAATCGTCATGTCATTTATTTATCTAATCTGGTAGATGGAGAACAAAATATGAAAAAGATAATAATTAACTTTTAGGGAGTAACCATATTGAAATATTCATATCTGACATTAAGATTAATTTTGTTTATAGCCGTAATCATTGCCGGTACCGGTATCGGAAACGCGCAATTATTGTCGCACAAATCCGTTGGGCAAACTTTGGTTGACGCAGTCAAAGTAAAAGGGCCGCTGACTTTTTGCAATGAACCGGTACCTTTGAATGAAACTGATATCAAAGAGAGGCTGGAGCGAGAAATGCTCTTATCTCTGGATAACAACGATGATGTCATTTTGTGGCTCAAACGCGCCAACCGGTATTTTCCTCATATTGAGAAAGTCCTGAAAGAAAAGTCTCTGCCCGACGATTTAAAATACATCGCCATTGCCGAAAGCGCGCTAAAACCTCATGCGGCTTCCAATAAGGCAGCGGTCGGTTATTGGCAATTTATTGAAAGCACCGCCACCAAATACGGAATGAAAATAAGTAACGATATAGATGAGCGCCGAAATCTTATTAATTCTACAGAAGCCGCAACAAATTATCTCAATACTCTTTATTCTCTCTTCGGATCATGGACACTTGCCGCTGCTGCCTATAACATGGGAGAAGAAGGCCTGAAAACGGAAATTTTAATGCAAAAGGCAAATAACTACTATCAGCTTTATTTAAACCAGGAAACTTCGAGATATGTTTTCCGAATCCTGGCAGCAAAAATCATCATGTCCAATCCGGAAAAATATGGGTATAATCTAGCAAGAGGAGATCTTTATTCCGAGGTACAATTTGATCGTGTGGAAATAATAGTAAGAGAATCAGTCCCGCTTTATATTATTGCTCAAGCGGCAAAAACATATTTTAAAGTAATCAAAGATATGAACCCGCATTTTACAAGCTATTATTTGCCGGCGGGTAAACATAAAGTGTTGATACCCAAAGGCGCGGCTGCGGGTTTTTCCGAACGTTTCGATACTATGATGTCCCAATGGCAAGCCGAGAAAAAAGAACGTATTTATATTTTTAAAAAAAATGATAATCTGTCTAATGTTGCCTCTCGGTTCGATGTTTCAGTAAAAGCAATAAGGTTATGGAACGGGATAAGCACTGGCAAAAATATTTCGCCGGGAAGCAAAATTTTTATCTTCTCCAGTAAATTCCAGCAGGCTAATACGGCTGAGGTTGGTGATACACAAGATCCGGCTCCAGACTCGCCCTAAAGTAATTGTTTTACTGTGCAGAAACCATTCGTTGTTATTTGACGTAAAAGAATAAATGCCTGAATTCGGGAAGTATATACGCTTGCATCATGGAATCGCTATTCTTATTAGCAAGCTGCCTGAAACCATAATCTATAACTTATAATAATCGACAATAAATCTTCATTTCTATCTAAATATCTATCTTTTTGTTGATATTTTTCTCTTATATTTATTATAAGTATTTCAGAATGTTAATCGCTTAATCGTGTGGGTGATTTCATGAAGAGCTGTAA
>JBAXON010000093.1:0-10939 GCA_037133255.1 Deltaproteobacteria bacterium | reverse complement strand
ATATATCGCTGTCCATGATGAAGATGTTCAGCATATTTATGATCTTATTCGGAAATTAAAAGTCGAGCACCCCCGTGCCTGTTTAAGAGCCTTTACCTTTCCGATAGAAGAATGTATTTAATCAAACATAGTTAGTCAAAACCGGTATCATGGGTTTACTTCATCTTCAAATAAAGCGCCAATCCGAAAGCGCCTCGCCCTAACTTTTTTGCGTTTTTTTTATGGCCGAATCCATGACCATATAAATTATAAAAGGCATAAACCTCTTCAAGAAATAGGTTAATTTGCCGTCAAATCCCGGAATTATCATAAAGGTGTTTTTCCTGATGCCGCAAATAAGCTCTTTTGCAACCGCATCGCTGCTCATGGCCTTGGCGCTTGCGGAGATGGCCTTGGTTTCGGCAGGCTTTGTAAGGTTCTCAGTGGCAAAACCCGGTGTATCAGTATCGGGCGGGCAAAGCACCGAAACGGAGATGTTGTGTTTTTTAAGCTCGCTTCTGAGGCTTTCCGAAAATCCCACAATGGCGAATTTCGAAGCCGCATAATCGCAGTAACCGAAAACACCCAGAAAGCCTACCATGGACGAAACGTTGACGATCACGCCGCCTTTAGCCTTCATGTGCGGAACAAGAACCGAACACGCATTCCATATACCGTAGAGGTTTGTCTTCATGGTATCATCGAACTGCTCAAAAGAGATATCCTCGAAATAGTGCGGATAAGCTCTTCCGGCGCAGTTTATCAACACATCAGGCACCCCGAATTCGGACATTGCCGATGAAAACACGGTATCAACTCTATCTCTTTTAGAAACATCCAGAGATCTGCCGGCAAACTTCTGTTTTGCAGATACGCCATGGGACTGTATTTGCTTTAAGGCTTCATCCATAACCTGCTGCCGCCTGCTGAAGATAATTACATTGGCTCCCTCTGTCGCCATTAACTTGGCTGTTGCCAGACCGATACCGGATGAACCACCGGTTATGTACACTAATTTGTCCTTGAAATCTTTCATTTCAATCTCCCCTTAACTTTTGCTTGTGCAAAGCTATATCTCAACCCCCCACTACTGTGGTTGCTCACATACACGATAGTATAATTCTTACTAATATTTGATAAAACCTTTTCTGCAATTGATGGAAGTAAATGACAAAATTGTTGTTTTTATGTAGTTGTGCAAAGCTCTCTATTCTGTAGTGCGGCAAATCGGCACGAAGAGAATCAGAAATCATTATTTACTTAAGAGATCTTTCAATGCCTCATTAAAAGTCGGAAAATTGAACTGGAAGCCCAATTGTTGCAGTCTCGCCGGGATCACCTTCTGCCCCTTTAAAAGGACATTCCCGAATTCACCGAGAACAAGCTTCATCATAAAGCTGGGAACACCAATAGATAAAGTCGGTACACCCAAAACTTTCCCTATGATTTTAGTCATTTCGGAATTACGCACCGGCTGTGGCGAATCGCAGTTCACTGGCCCATCGATATCTTTCTGATCAATGAGGAAGAGAAAAATATTGACAAGATCCTGCTCATGTACCCAGGAAAACCACTGCATGCCTCTCCCTAGGGGCGACCCCAGATAAGCCTTATATATTGGAATCATCTGATTCAGCGCACCACCTCGCCTACCAATCACAATCCCAAAGCGGCAGGTGACAACTTTAGCATGGAAAGCCCTGGCCTTGTTGGCGGCATTTTCCCAATCCCTTGCTACCGTCGCAAGAAAGTCATTGCCCGGAGGCGCTTCTTCCGTAAGTTCCTCATCTTCATGAAAGCCATAATAGCCGACAGCCGATGTGCTGAAAAGACGAACCCCTTCATTCTTACTCCGGGATATGGCTTCGACAAGATTATTCGTAGTCAGTATGCGGCTTTCAAGGATTGCCTTCTTGGTCTTTTCACTCCAGCGACTGAAGATGGAAGCGCCGGCCAGATTAATGAAGATTTCATGCCGGGTGGCGATATCCTGCCAAGAACCACGTACAGTGCTGTCAGCTTCTATAAAAGCAACCGTTGATGGGAATTCTTTTTCATTTTTAATAGACCGGTCTAGAACTGTTACATTATGACCTTTTTTAGAAAGTTCTCGCGTCAAACTACTACCGATAAAACCAGTGCCGCCTGTGATAAACACTTTCATTATCTTGCCCCCCTTCCTTGATATTTATCTAACATTACCTATACCTTTTTAATTTGATATGAAATTGCTTTTACGTTGTTCAAGTATAATAAGCGAGATCTTATATCAAGATAATAAAGGCCATCTTTAGGTCTTAATTCTACTAAGTCTTTTTTACAGCTATATTATCTGGGTTGCGAAACGGCAATTTACAGATCCAGCTTTTTTCCGGAATCTTTGAGTTCCGTAAGTTCCATGGGAAACGGTTCGAATATCGACTGTTTGAGAAGATACTCATTACCGCTTCTGGCCACCCACAGCCGCAACATACTGATGAGGGACGAAAGCGGTATTCGTTCTTCCTTATATAGATCCAAACTTTCCAGGAAGAATTTTTTTTCGTTAGCTGTTGATGAGTCCTTAAAAAACCCCATGATATGCTGAAGCGAATTTATTATTGATGCCCTTCCTGGCTGCTTTTTAAATGCTGATTTCAAATGTTCCTCGTAATCATTAAACACTTTCTTGATATCGTACTTTTCAAGATTTGCTGCTATTTTGCCAAGAATCCTCATTTCCACCTGATTGTACGCCATAAGAAGAAATTTATTCTCGGCATGAAATTCAGTAAGTGCCTTCATCTTTTGTGTCTTTTTTATATTACGAAACTTTGCGGATACATAGATCCTCGTCAAAAAATATTCCCTTATCTTGAAGTTTTTGAGTCTTCCTTCCTCTTCAACGACTATACCGGGGAATTCTTCTAAGACCTTAGCGGCAAAGATTCCCACACCATTTCCTTTCAGTGTCATGCCGTTTTGGTGATATATTTTTATTCCTTTTATGCCGCAAGACGGAGATCTTTCTTTTAGAATAAATCCGTCGAGTTCGGTGAGCGGATATAAAAGTTTATCTGCGAACGCGCTCATTTTTTCTGTAACATCAAGACCGGTCTCGGGCTGTATGAGCCTCTGGCCGTTATCCGCAAAGATTATCCTTATCGGAAATCTTGGAACTCCCAGACCTATTTCGACCTCTGGACAAGCGTTCGTAAAATTCACGTAATTCTTTAATTTATCCACGAAATCATCCTGTATAGTCTGACCGTTGTACCGGCACATTGCAAAACCAAGACATTTGCTCACAAAAATGTTGGGCTTAGGAAATTGGGACATTTTTTATGTACTCCTTAAAGTTGAACTTCTTTATTTGACTGTTGTAGCTCATAAAGCGCACCTTGCCGAATATATCTCTTTCTCCCCACGCCCTGTCGTGCAGGCCACCAATTGCCCACATGATCCCAGCATAGCCGTTCGTATCGCGGCCATCCAACTCGTATCTGTCATTTAGATATATCGCTATTTTTATCGCATCTTCCGGCGACTTACTCCACTCGAGTATCTTTTTCCCCCAATACATTCTTAAATAGCCGTGCATCTTTCCCTTATTCACCATTTCGAGCTGAGCTGCGTTCCAGAGGGCATCGTGGGTTTTTGCATATTCTAGTTCTTTTAACGAATACAGATATTCACGCTTGTCTGCTTTATGCTTCACGAGAGTTTTCTTTGCCCAGTCAGGAAGTCCATCAAATGAATCATAGTTCTTATTATAGAGGCAGAAATTATCAGCAAGCTCGCGTCTCACCACAAGTTCTTCCAAAAAGGCATCCTTTGCATCTTGCGGGGTGCATGATTTTTTGACCTCGTTAAAGACCGTCAGCGAAGATATCTGGCCAAAATGAAGATATGGAGATAGATATGAAAGGGCATTTTTCGAGGCATCGTTCTTTGCATCCGGATATCTGGCAAGCTTTTCTTTGATAAAATATTTCATGGTTCTTTTTGCAGCAGACTCCCCAGCTTCGACCCAATTAACTGGCTTGACAGATTCATCAATTTTGAGACTCGCCGCCGCCTTTGCGAATGGATCACCTTTTTTCGCACCGCTATATTTGTAGGGATGCTTTTTTAGAGCGGGGTATGGTGTAGCAAATTCAAGCAGGATACGATTAATCTTGGGTCTTAATGTGTATGCACCAAATTCCTGTTTTGGTGAAACAAAGAAACATGGCACAATATTTCTTGCGTCGACCTCGAACATGGCAACGCTGATATTTTTCGCAACCTTCTTTTTCCATGCTTCTTTTATCTTTAACGGTTCGAAGTCGGTAACGACTGAGCACGCATTTGTTTTATTTATGAATAGAGCGGCTTTGGCTGGAGGGTCCCCGACAAGCAGAGCGAAGGAAATATTTTTTTTCTCAAGTGAGATGGATGTTTCTTTTAGGCCATCCAGCATAAAACTGTATTGGCGAAGAGTTGCGTCCAGATATCCTGATGCCAGCGTGAAGATGACGACAAGAGGCCTTTTGAGATTAAGTGCAAGTTCCTGCGCATAAAGCAAAGCCCAGTTATCACTTGCACGTTGTTCACGCCCCATCCAGTAAATAACCGGGCCCGTATTTTTCAAAGGATAATCTTTAAGCGTCCTTGTCCTTCTTTTATCAACTGACATTGCTACAACGACCATCTTGAGTCAAGCACCACAACTAACTTATAACAAATATTCCCGCTGATAACTCCGACAATAATATTTTGATAAGACATTACTTGTTTATTTTTGGACTATAAGTTTTTCGGACTTGTATGTCAAGGCGAAATCGCCACAAAATGTGGTTCTCAGGCACTGATGCCCATGCCGGGATTACAAAACTTTTTATTGACTTTATAATTTAATATACTAAGGTTAATGCCATTAAATTAAATAGGAGGATCAGTCAAATGGAGCAATCAGGCATTAAGGTTTACGGGTACAGATGGGTTGTGCTTCTTGTTTACTTTCTCATTAACGTTTTGATGCAAGCACAGTGGATAACCTTTGCGCCCATTACCAGTGAGGCGGTCGCGTTTTACAAGGTACCGGCTTTACAAATCGACCTCCTTTCCCTGATCTTTATGATTGTCTATCTTTTCGTATCCTTTCCGGCATCCTATATCATCGACACATGGGGCATCCGGATCGGCATTGGAATCGGCGCCGTGCTTATGGGTATCTTCGGATTTATGAAGGGATTTTATGGGAACAGCTACAATATGGTTGTTATCGCTCAAGTAGGCATTGCTATTGGGCAGCCCTTCGTTCTTAACTCCATCACAAAAGTAGGTGTACGCTGGTTTCCTCTGCATGAAAGGGCGACCCAGGCGGGCATCAGTGTTCTGGCGCAGTTTTTGGGGATCATTATCGCGATGATACTTACACCTGCTCTTTTCAAAATGTACGGCATGGAAAAGATGCTGATGATATACGGAATTGCAACACTTGCCGGCGCTGTGATTTTTATCCTGTTCAACAAAGAAAATCCACCCACACCGCCCTGCCCTGCCGGCCATGATGAACGCATAAGCGTCTTTGCGGGAATGAAACACATCTTTAAGCAAAGGGATATGATCTACCTACTCTTCATATTCTTTATCGCACTGGGAATCTTCAATGCGGTCACAACCTGGGTTGAGCAGATTATCAAACCGCGCGGCTTTACTATAATGGAGGCTGGGATCATCGGCGCGCTGATGATGGTCGGAGGCATTGTCGGTGCTGCCCTTCTGCCTATGCTTTCGGACAAGTTGCGTAAAAGAAAACCATTTCTGGTCATCACAATACTGTTCGCCGTCCCGGGACTTATCGGAATGACTTTCGCCGGCAGCTACAATCTGCTTATTGCGTCAAGCTTTGCCTTCGGTTTTTTCCTCATGGCCGCAGGTCCCATCGGTTTTCAATACAGCGCGGAAATATGCTATCCGGCACCGGAGGCCACCTCGCAGGGATTGCTTATGCTTGTGGGACAAATTTCAGGGATCATTTTTGTCTTCGGTATGGATATCGCGACAGCGGATGGCGCCTCAAAAACTCCTGCTATGATCGTCTTTATTGTACTCATGATCATTAATGTTTTATTTAGCTTAAAACTCAAGGAGTCCAAACTCGTCAAAACTGATGATATTTAAAGTAATGTATTGTCAAATAATATTATATTGTTGGAAGTATATCCCTCCTATAACCAGATACCGTCCCGGGCAACCGGGACGGTCAAAAATTGATGAAAAAATATCTTGACTTTATAATTTAACTCTATTAAATTAATGCCGTTAAATTAACGTTAAGAAGAGATTTTTGTTATGCCCAAAATAACCAGAAGCGTTGAAGAAGTTGACGCTGTTCGTGAACGAATACTCGACTGTGCGCTTAAAATCCTCGTAAAAAACGGTTATGAAAGCCTGTCTATGGCTAAGCTTGGTTCCAAAATGAACATGACCGCGGCAAATATTTATAACTATTACTCAAGCAAGGATGAGCTTCTTATCGCGATACATAAAAAGACTTTTGCCATGCTGTACGATAAGATGAGTAATGCTGTGGAAGCAGCAGATACACCTTTACAGCGATTTTGGAATATGACCAACGCTTTTGTGGAATTCGGCACTTCGAACATCAATATTTATGATGTTATGTTTAATCGACCAATAAAACAATACAGTGATTACATCGGCACTCCCCTGGAAGAACTGTCCACCGACGAATTTCGTAACTCAATTAAAACACTGGCTTTTGCCGACAAAGTAATTCGTAATTATATTGAAACGAGAGCGGACTTAAATCCTGACGACGCGCAATTTCTAACAATTCAAAACATCAGCGCGCTGCATGGAATAATTTCACTGCATAATAGCGGCGTTCTGCGCCAAATTGCTGATGACCAGGAAATCGTTCTCAAAAATATCGTAAGCAGCATAATGCGTTCGATCACCGGATAATTACCTAAGGAGGTTGGTCATGGAAAGTAAAGGCAAGTATATTCTGGCAATTGATCTGGGGACATCAGGCCCCAAGACCGCTTTAATCTCAGTTTATGGAGAAGTTGTGGCAAGCGAGTTTCAGGATACTCCCGTCATTCTGCTTCCCGGCGGTGGAGCGGAACAGGATCCGGAAGGCTGGTGGAATGCCATTATCTCCACCTCTAAAAAATTGCTTGGCAAAAATCTTGTCCCTCCTGAAGATATTGTGGCGGTGAGTGTAACATCCCAATGGTCTGGCACCGTACCTGTGGATCGGGATGGTAACCATTTGATGAACGCCATTATCTGGATGGATTCCAGAGGCGCCGAAGCAGTAAAGGAAATACTCCAGGGCCTTTTTAAAATCGAAGGCTACCCACTGCTTAAATTTTTGTCCTGGATGAAACTGACAGGAGGCGCTCCGGCGCAATCCGGCAAGGATCCGATATGCCACATTCTTTGGCTGAAAAATAACTTCCCGGACTTGTATCGCAAAACCTATAAATTTCTAGAACCTAAAGATTATCTAAACTTACGACTTACTGGAAAATTCGCCGCCACTTATGATTCGATCCTGTTGCACTGGGTGACCGATAACCGCAATCCGTCCCGCGTTGTCTATTCTGATAAACTATTGAAAATGGCCGGTATCGACCGCGATAAACTGCCTGACCTGATCCAGGCCATGGACATACTTGGCCCGTTGAAAAAAGAAGTGGCTGCCCAACTGGGTTTAAACCCCGACACGCCCGTGATCGGCGGCACACCGGATGTACCTTCCGCGGGGGTTGGTTCAGGCGCGGTCAGAGACTACGAAGGCCACCTTTATATCGGAACTTCCTCCTGGATTTCCGCCCATGTTCCTTTCAAGAAGACAGATATCTTCCACAACATGGGGTGTTTCCCCAGCCCGATCCCCGGTCGCTACCTTATCCTTTGCGAACAGGAATGCGCCGGCAAATGCCTGACCTGGGTAAGAGACAATGTCCTGTATCACAAAGATGAATTGATGATGGAGGAAAATGCTCCGGACATTTTCAAGGTGCTCGATAAAATCGTGACGCGAGTCCCTCCAGGATCCAACAACGTTATTTTCACCCCCTGGCTTTACGGAGAACGATCGCCTGTGGACGATTGCAATATCCGCTCTTCCCTGTTCAACCTCTCACTGCAAAATACACGGGAAGACATTCTGCGGGCTGTTTTTGAAGGCGTAGCTTTCAACTCCAAGTGGCTGCTAGAACCTATAGAAAAATTAATGGGCCGGCCTTTCGCACACCTCAATTTTATCGGCGGCGGCGCCAATTCGGATGTCTGGTCGCAAATAATTGCCGATGTACTCGACAGGAAAATACGCCAGGTCAAAGACCCCATCTATTCTAACGCCCGTGGCGCGGCATTCCTTGCCTCAATGGCACTTAAATACATTACCTTGGAAGACATTCCGCAATACATAAAAATAAAGGCGGAATACACTCCAAATCCGGACAATCGAAAAATATATGATCAGGTATTCGCGGAATTTTTAAATCATTACAAAACTCAAAAAAAGGCATGTACACGGTTGAATAAGCAGGCACCGGGGGTGTGTTCACTTACAACATAGCCGCAATCACTAATACAGGAGGTCACTATTTTATGGAATATCAGGATATTGTATCAAAAAGAAATGAGATTTTAGCAAGGCCGGTGCGCCCGATCCCGCCAGACAAACTGGAATCTGAACGCAAGCTCTATTTTGAACGAAACAAGAAGTCCCTTGCGATCTTTGAAAAAGCCAAGAGCATTATCCCCGGAGGAGTCGAGCACAACTTAAGCCAGAACAAACCCTTTCCTCTGGCCATGGACAGAGGCAAAGGCTACAATGTGTGGGATGTGGACGGCAACATTTACACAGATTACCTCATGTGCGGCGCGCCCATCATCCTCGGTCACGGCTTTGAAGCACTCGACGAAAAGATTATTGAAATCATCAGAGAAAAGGGGCCGGCAAGCGGCCTGACATCGGAATATGAGCTAATGGCCGCCCAGGAAATAATTAACCACATGCCCGGAGTGGAAATGGTTCGCTTTCTGCAGTCCGGCACCGAAGCTGATATGGCCGCAATCCGGATCGCCAGGGCTTTTACCGGAAAATCTAAAATTATAAAGATCGGTGGCAGCTACCACGGGTGGTCCGATCAGATGGTCTACTCAGTTCACATTCCCGGTACCGGTACACTTGAGTCCAAAGGAATCCCCAATGAATGCTTCGCTCACATAGTCGATGTGGCGCCCAACGATTTTGACGCGCTGGAGAAGGCCTTCAAAGATAATAAGGATAAAGGCGGGGTTGCCGGCGTTCTGGTTGAACCCATCGGCGGCGAGTCCGGTGCCCATCCCAGCCACCCGGACTGGAACAAAACAATCCGAAAATTGTGCGATCAAAATGAATCGCTGATGATCTTTGACGAAGTGGTTACTGGTTTTCGACTGGACATGGGCGGCGCTCAGAAGTACTACAACATTATACCGGACTTGACAGTTCTGGGCAAAATTATCACGCACGGTTATCCCTCATCCGGAGCGGTTGCCGGCAGAAAAGACGTAATGGGCGCCTGCGCCGGCAGTCTTGGCGAAAAGGTCTTCATGGGTGGCACACTGGCTGCCAATCCCATTTCTATGGCGGCCTGTTACTATGCACTGAAGCTCATGGTTGAACATGACGCAGTAGGGAGGGCTACCGCTTACGCAAACAAAATTACTAAAGCTTTAAACGATTTGTTTGCGACACGTTCTGACCTGGGGTTTTTTGTCTATAATTTCGGCCCGATTATCCACTATATGACTACAGCGTTCTTTTCCTTTGACCTGACCCAACCGGATGCGTTCACCCAGATCATGACCAGAAAACAGGTCGCCGACGACTACCAGTTGGTCACCATGTCCCACGGGCTTTGCACGCTGGCCGGAACCCGTATGTACACATGCATGCAGCACGACGATGAAGCTTTGAAGAAGACTCTGGAAATATGGGAATATCTGTTGTCCCTTATACCGAAGTCTTAACATCTAAAATCAAACCAACAAGGAGGATAGGATCATGATAGATAAATTTGCAGACAAACCCATAACGTTGCCTGAGAGCATTGATATGGAAAACCACGTAATCGCCACATACTGGATTTCGGCCGATAAAGCCTGGGACATGTCCGTTCTTGGTCAGGTGCTGGCCATCGAGCAGACAACCGGAACCTGGGTGCCTGTGCCGGGTGAAACACCGGAAATCCGCGCCAAGCACGTAGCCAAAGTGATCGGTGTATATGAGGCACCATTTTATGAATATGCCGTACCGCCGGAGGTTACGAACCGCCAGTACATTATCCAGATTGCTTTCCCTTCTGTCAACTTCGAAGATCAACTGCCGATGATGCTTACCGCTATAATCGGTAACATTTCCATGGTGCCAAATTTTAAGCTTTTAGACATTCGAATGCCCAAAGCCACACTGGATCAATATAACGGTCCGAAGTTTGGCCTGGACGGCTGGTGGAGTGCGCTTGGCTTGAAAAAGGGGCGGCCATTACTCAATAACATGATTAAACCCTGCAGCGGCTATCCACTGGAAGTCGGTGCCAAACTCTTTAAAGAAGCAGCACTGGGTGGCTGCGATGTGATCAAGGACGATGAATTGATCGCCAATATGCGTTACAACGACGCCGTAAAAAGGGTCAAGTCCTATATGAAAATAGAGAAAGAAGTATTTGACGAGACCGGCGAGCACACACTATACACGGTAAACGTTACCGACCGTCTGCCGCGCATGTTCGATCTGGCAAAGCGTTGCATAGACGCGGGTGCAAACGCCATGATGGTTAATTATCTGGCCGTCGGTCCTGAGGCAATGCGAGCACTAGCCGATGATCCGGCCATCAATGTACCCATTCTTGCTCACATGGATATGGCCGGCGCATTCTACATGTCACCATATCAGGGAATTTCATCG
>JBAXON010000092.1:0-11098 GCA_037133255.1 Deltaproteobacteria bacterium | reverse complement strand
ACACCCCACATCTGGTCGACAATCCAGGCAGGCGGTGACATTGATATCCAGTTTTCTTCAGGCTTTAGGCCAGCAGCTTCTATCCACTGAACGGACATCTGTGTCAGATTGAGATGTGATAACATCGCCATCTTTGGTATGCCCGTTGTACCTGAGGTTTGAATCATAACCGCAATATCATCAGGGCGTCCCTTAATTATTTCAGCATCAATTAGTCCTGGATTTTCCAGATTATATTTTTTCCCTGTTTCCAGAAGGCTTGCGTAGCTAATCAGCCACGGATCATTTTCATAAGATGTCATTCCGGTAGGATCAATGTAAACTATTTTTTTAATTTGCGGCAGGCTATCCCGAACTTCCAGAAGCTTATCAACTTGTTCCTGATCCTGCGCTACAACTATCGGGGAATTTATTCGTTTTATGGAAAAAGATAATTCCTCGGCAATCGATGAGGTAAATAAATTAAGTGTTGTGGCACCAAGAGCTTGAGCGGCAATTTCACAAAAAAGCCATTCCGGATTATTTTCTACAACCAGACAAACATTTTCGCCGCGCTGCAGATTAAGGGCTGCAAATCCGGCAGCCGAATTCTTTACATAGCACAAATATTCACTCCATCCGTATTTATGCCAGATGCCATAAGCTTTTTCCCGAACAGCTATTTTTGTATCCCCATATCGGGCAGCATTATTTACCAGGATTTGAGGCAGAGTATATTTAATTGCGTCTGATTTTTTTTGTGTCACTGTAACCATCTGCCCTTGTATTTTTTTGAAATTCCAATTCCGAAAGCTAAGTAACCTAAAGGTCATCTGCGACGTAGCGGAATTGGAAAGTTGAACAATCCCGCGCAGCGGAGGGTATGAACCCAGTAGCTTGCTGTGAAGTTCATACCCGTGATTATACTGCTTCGGTATCACCGAGATATGCACGAATCACTTCCGGATTGCCGCTTATTTCCTCGGGAGTACCCTCCCCCAGCTTTTCTCCAAAATTTAAAACCATAATGCGTTTGGCAATGCTCATCACAATAGACATATCGTGTTCTACCAAGATCATGGTTAGTCCAAAGCGTGAATTTAACTCCAGCAGAAACCGCACCATGTCTTCTTTTTCTTCCAGATTCATCCCGGCAAAAGGCTCATCTAAAATGAGGAGCCTAGGCTCAAGCGCCAGCGCCCTGCCCAGCTCAACTCTCTTCATCATTCCATAAGGCAAAGAGCCGACAGTTTTTTTTCGGATCGGCTGCATTTCTAGAAAATCAATTATTTCTTCCAGAATTTGACGATGGCGGATTTCTTCTTTTCTTACCGCGCCAAAAAACGTTAATGATTGAATGAAGCTATAATGGCAGTGAATGTGCCTGGCAAGAGTCATGTTGGCCAGTACTGTCATGCCAGGGAAAAGTTCTATATTTTGAAATGTTCTGCCGATACCTACTCCGACAAGGTCGGAAGTATGGAAATGAGTAATGTCCTTGCCGTTAAAAAATATATTCCCTTTTTGGGGATGGTAAAACCCGGTAATACAATTGAGCAAACTGGTTTTACCAGCCCCATTGGGACCGATGATGGCCATCAATTCGCCGGTGTGCACGCTAAGATCGACATCTTTTACAGCGACAACTCCACCAAAGGCCAAATGCAAGCCCTGAATTTGCAGCTCGGCTTTTTTATCATCTTCTTGCCGGTTACTCATTATTGAAGGTCGGCCACGAAAGGCTTTCATTGATTAAAATCCTTTTAACTATTTACTGAGCATTTTAATCTTATCTTTGCCCGGAACGTAAAAATTAGTCAGTGGAACGAAAGATCCATCTTCTTTAACCTTGACCATGCGGGCGGTAAATGACGCGCCGTGATCAGCTTTAGTATAGGTGATCTTGGGCATTAACCCGCCAAAATCTTCGTTTTTAAATGATTCCATTGCGGCATTAATTGTTTCCGGATTAATAACTTTATTTTTTTCATAAGCGCGAATAAAAGCACGCTCCATAATAATTCCGACAACCACACCTTCCCAGTAAGCGGCATCAAATTTATCAACTGTTTTATAACGCTTCCAGAGTTCTTTCATCAAGTCCATTCCTTTGGACTTATCCGCCGGTAATCCGCCGGGGAATTGAATGACCAGCCTGTCACGAATCAGGCCTGCTCCCATTTTAAAGAAATCAGGATCTGTGGATGTCCAGGTTCCCAGAAATACCGGGCTGTAATTAACGCGATCAGAACTCTTAAACGCGCTGATTATTGCCGAAGGCAGCATTTGCATAAAAACATATTCCGCGCCGGCTTTTTGCAGACGCAGTAATTCGGTGTTTAAATCAACGGTCTTGGGAGGAAATTCTTCCACTGCTACCAGATTGATCCCCAGTTTTTTTGCATATTCTCTGCTGGGTTCATGAATTGATCGGCCATAAGCGTTGTTGTACGTCAGAAGGCCTACTTTGGGTGCGTCTTTGCTTTTGTGGATTGCCTTGATATATTCCAATACAGCATAGCAATCCATTTTGTAGCTGCCAAAAGGCAGATACATATAATCAACCGGCTTTTCCAGTATTTCCCAACTGGTAGAGTAATTGATGGTTGGTATTTTATATTTTTGAACGATCGGCTTTGCCGCCAAACCCTCACCAGCGCCCCATGTAGCGATAATATCAACTTTATCCTGAAGGGCAAATTTCTGAACTGCCGCTTGAGCTTCGGGTACTTTATAAGCTGTATCCACGGTTATCATTTCAATCTTGTTACCGGACACACCACCTTTAACATCGTTGACATACCGGAAATAATCACGTTGTCCTTTTTCATGAAATTGCCCCCAACTGGATGCGGGCCCCGTTAAGTTTATAGCTGCGCCAACTTTAATTGTCTTTGCCTCGGCAATTAAAATTCCTGAACATAGAAATACCACTGTTAAGATTGCTGCCAAAATAATATTTTTTGTTTTCATTCTCCCCTCCCCTTTTCCCTAGCTTTAAATTTATAACTAATTTTACGACAAAAAAAAACCGTGAGCAAATATCTATCTGCCCACGGTTCATTTCCCTTTACAACTGGTCATGATCCTATCAGGCAGACCTTAAAGCCTATAAAGCTAAAAAAGAAGAAAAAGTCAGCCTGTTTAAAATACCATTTGTTTATAATCATTACTCGCACCTTTGATTGATCATATAGGCAAATTGCCGAAAAAAGTCAAGAAAAAAGTCGATATTCATTATGAATTGCTAGTTCAAACCCTTGCGTTCACAAAAGGCGGGTTTATCATCAAACAATGCCTCAGCTGTTTTGCTACATTTATTGTTAAATGTTGTTGGGAATATATCAATTATTTTTTTTTGAGAGCAATAATCTTATCCTTTTTTAAAATATAATCTATGGATACATTAAGCGCCTGTTCCACTACTTTAGGTTCAATGGCGTCCGTTGTGTCTTTTAATGTATGATAGACAAGGTCTTTCGGCAAACTCCCCACGTTAAGATCAAAAGCGAGCATACATGTTGCTTCGACTCCGCCTCTGGCGAATGCAGCCGCATCTGTGCTGCCTCCTCCCCAGGGCATTCGGGCTACACGAGCGCCGTAGCCATGTCCTTTGGCAATACTCGTCAAATCATTGGCCATAGAGTCGGATAGGTCTGTGGTCAAATTCATGTCGTTGTTGAAAAAAATAAGCTTATCGGACTTATACAAGGTATCGTAACATAAAGCATAGGACTTGATAGCAGCCAACTCCTTTGCATGGCTCGAAACATAGGCCATTGAGCCTCTTAACCCGTTTTCTTCCGCGTCAACAGAAAGGCAGACAATTCTGGTGTGTCTTAGCATATTGTTCCCGGATTTTTTGCTATTCGAAAAGATACGCGTTACTTCATTGGCAAGGGCTACAGCTATCATATTGTCTCCGGCACCGGGCGAAACAGTATCTGTCGTAAACCACCACAGCGGTAACACCAGAACAAAAGATGTTGCCATCACAGAAGGTATCCACCACAGCGTATTGCTCATGAGCATACAGGCAAGATAAAGACCGACCCCAAGAAGAAAGGGCAGGATACCACCGAAAATAACAAACGGATACAACCTGGGTGATAAAGCCATATAATGAAAAACATAAGCTGCATCGTGATGACCACAGAGAATAATCTGTTGTCTAACATCAAGGTCAGGTTCAACAATTCCACAAATATTGCGTCCTTGTGCTTTGGGGAAAAAAGGATCGAATATCTTTTTATAAAAGACGAATTGTGATGAAAAGATGGTAAGAGCTAATAATATGCAGAATAGCGAAACGATCGGCATTTTCAAAAAAATAAAAATAACAGAAATGACAAAAAGAATAATCGCAGGCCGGACGATTTTTATAAAAGCCGCGGGATGGAACGCAAAAGTTTCCTGTTTTACGGAATTTGCATCACAATGCACCGAAAACTCCGCCGCAATAGCCATCCCTGCCCTGTTGCATGAATCAAATCCGGCCAACCTGTCAGGAAAGTTCCGGACAATATCATCTGTAAATTGAAGGGTGTGATTTACATGATCGGATGTTACGAAAATTTTATGATCGGAAAACGGATTCATCTTTCCTAAACCTCCCTCCTTCAAGATTTTTTGTAATTGCTTTAGTAAGCTAAACTCGGGAGCAGAAATAAAAGCATTAATTATCCGGTTTTAAGTAGGGCAAAGCCAACTGCACTTTTTTTAGTGCCTGCTTTTCAATCTGGCGGGCGCGCTCCCGCGTAATGTTATATTTATCACCTATTTCCTGCAATGTTTCAGGATTATCCGCCATGACACGATTAATAATTATATATGCTTCTCTTTCGTTGAGACCGGAAAGCGCCGCTGTAATATTTTGTTTGACTAAGCTTCTTTCTTCATTTTTAATCAGAGACACTTCTTGATTTTCGCCTTCAAAGGCCAGAAAGTCCATATGGGAGTTTTCGCCATCGTCACCGATAAGCTCATTGAGCGAAACATCGCGCGAACCCATGCGCACATCCATTTCAGCCACTTCGGAGCCTTTGACTCCCAGGGATAAAGCAATTTCGGCAAATTCTGGTTTTGTTTTGGAGAGTGACTCCAACTGCTTTTTAGCCTGGCTTAATTTAAAAAAAAGTTTTCGCTGGGCTTGCGTTGTGCCGATTTTGACAATGCTCCAGGACTTGATCAGGTAATTTTGAATATATGCTCGAATCCACCATACCGCATAGGAAATCAGGCGATAACCCTTTTCAGGATCAAATTTTTTCACCGCGTGAATCAGGCCGATATTACCTTCCTGAATTAAATCAGCTAGTTTAAAGCCGTAATTGTGGTATTCGTGGGCAATTTTGACTACAAAACGCAAATTAGAAACAATTAATTTTTCCGCTGCTTCCAGATCGTTATACTTTTTTAAACGCACTGCCAGTTTAAATTCTTCTTCAGGCGTCAGAAGAGCAAAGCGGTTAATCTCGTTAATATATAAATCAAGTGTTCCTGTTACTGCAGGAAGTTTCAACAATCAGGTCTCCTCCCCAATATCTTTCCTGTGACTTTTTATATGACTAAATATGTCCGGTCAAGTGATATTAATACATCCTTGACAGAGTCCGTATTTATGCTTATTGTAAAGAAAATTCAGTACAAGGTGAACAAATGCAATCGATAAATAAAACCATGATCGAATATGCAATTAAAATTGCACACGAGGTTAAGGCCGATTATTTACTTGTATGCGTGGACGTGACTAAAGACATTATCACCCTTCCGGAAGAAATAAAAAAAGCCATAGACCTGATTATCGTCACCACAGGAGGTCAAAAGTTACCTGCCTGTGTTACTAAATACGCCAAAAGACTTGATGTTCCCAATGTAAATTTAACCCGTATGGGAAAAATTAAAATAGCCATCGCCAAGGGAATCGTGCTCGGTTATTTCAAAAGAGGCAACAAAGTCATTTGTTTGAGTGGCGTGCCGAAGTTTGGTTACGCGGACAGCATTTTCTTTATTGATGTAGGAAAAGAATTTGAACTCCTCACATCTGATTTTATCAATGATGTTATTGAAGCTGTAAAGCCGGAAGTCTTCAATGCTGCATTAAATCTAGCCTGTGAACTTGCCGCTAAAGGACGTGAAAACAGAAAAATAGGAACGATGTTTGTCCTAGGTGATGAGAAAAAAGTGATGAAACTTTCCCGGCAAATGATTATCAATCCATTTTTAGGATACTCGGAAAAACAACGTAATATTTTAAATCCGGAACTTGAAGAAACAATAAAAGAGTTTTCAGCAATTGATGGAGCCTTTATTGTAAATAGTGCAGGGGAAATTGTCACCGCCGGAAGGCATCTTAACGCAGCGTTGGGCACCCGCGATTTTCCCGCAGGCCTTGGCAGCCGCCATATTGCCGCCGCCGGCATAACAAGTTTGACCAAAGCGGTAGCCATTGTTATTTCCGAATCTTCCGGCAATGTTTCAGTATTTAAAAATGGCAAATTGTTCGTCACCATTAAAAAGCCGGTAGAATAGAAAGAGGATATGCTATGCGTTTTGATAAATTTACTTTGAAAGTACAGGAAGCTCTTCAGGATGCGCAATCTTTAGCCGGCTCTTATGGACATCAGATGGTGGAACCTGAGCATCTGCTTATTGCCCTCATCAAGCAGGAAGACGGCATTGCTGGTACCATCTTCAAAAAACTGGGCGCAGAACTCCAAAAGATAGAGCAGGAATTGGCAAGTTACCTCCAAAAGCAGCCTAGGATTGAAGGTTCAGCTACCGGACAGGTTTACCTGTCCGGTAGGTCGAATAAAGTATTTGATAAGGCGCTGACCGAGGCAGCAGCTCTTAAAGACGAATATGTCAGCGCGGAACATGTATTAATTGTCATCGCTGAAGAAAAAGAAGGGCAAGCTGGAAAGATTTTACGAAAAGCCGGCGTAACCAAAGATAGTATTTTTAAAGTGCTGGTGGAAATTCGGGGTAATCAAAGAGTTACCGACCCCAATCCGGAAGGCAAGTATCAGGCGTTGGAACGCTACGCCAAGGATTTCAATGAACTTGCGCGTAAAGGTAAGTTTGACCCTGTAATTGGCCGTGATGAAGAAATTCGACGAATCATGCAGGTACTGTCAAGGCGCACTAAAAACAATCCGGTTTTAATTGGTGAGCCGGGAGTCGGTAAATCCGCAATCGTCGAAGGATTGGCACAGCGCATAGTCAATGGCGATGTTCCCGAAAACTTGAAAGGCAAAAAAATCATCGGTCTGGACATCGGCTCTTTGATTGCCGGTGCAAAATATCGAGGTGAATTTGAAGAGAGGCTCAAGGCAGTTTTAAAAGAAGTAACCGGCTCCGCGGGCGAAATTATTCTCTTCATTGACGAAATCCATACAGTTGTTGGCGCGGGCGCTGCTGAAGGCTCGGTCGATGCTTCTAACATGCTAAAGCCCGCCCTCGCCCGTGGTGAATTGCGTTGTGTAGGCGCCACAACTATCAATGAATACCGCAAATATATTGAAAAAGATGCGGCACTGGAAAGACGTTTCCAGCCCATCATCGTTAAAGAACCGACTGTGGAAGATACCATCGCAATCCTGCGCGGTTTAAAGGAACGCTATGAAGTTCACCATGGTGTGAGAATCAAAGACTCTGCGATTATTGCCGCGGCTACTCTTTCCAACCGTTATATTTCCGATCGTTTTCTTCCCGATAAGGCCGTTGATCTTATCGATGAGGCGGCATCCCGCTTAAGAATAGAGTTGGATAGCATGCCAGCAGAAATTGACACTATTAACCGGAAAATAATTCAACTGGAAATTGAGCGTCAATCGCTGAAAAAAGAAACGGATAAAACATCCAATGACAGACGTAATAAGCTCGAAGGGGAACTTGCTGAACTTAAATCTAACATGGATCGGATGAAGCTGCACTGGTCTAGTGAAAAAGATAACATAAAAAAAATTCAGCATAATAAAATTAAGATGGAAAATTTAAAAACAGAAGAAGCCCATGCACAGCGTGAAGGTAACCTCGCCCTGGCAGCGGAAATCCGTTACGGCAAGCTTGTGGCTTTGGATAAAGAATTACAGGAAGATCAAATCAAACTATTGGAAATTCAGGAAAGCAAAAAAATGCTCAAAGAGGAAGTGGACGCGGAAGATGTTGCCGAAGTTGTCTCCAACTGGACGGGCATTCCTCTTTCTCGAATGATGGAAAGCGATGTGCAAAAGCTCATTCACATGGATGAAAGACTAAAAATGCGCGTGATCGGGCAGGATGAAGGCGTCGGAGCTGTTTCGTCCGCGTTGCGCCGCGCTCGTTCCGGCCTGCAAGACCCCAAAAGGCCCATCGGTTCATTCATTTTTCTGGGGCCGACAGGTGTGGGGAAAACCGAACTTGCAAGGGCTCTGGCCGAATTTATGTTTGATAACGACCAGGCTATGGTGCGCATAGATATGTCAGAATATATGGAAAAATACGCCATCGCGCGTTTGATTGGCGCACCGCCCGGTTATGTCGGTTATGATGAAGGAGGATATTTGACCGATGCTGTCCGGCGTAAACCCTATTGCGTCCTGCTTTTTGACGAAATAGAAAAAGCCCATCCGGATGTTTTTAATATCCTCCTGCAAATACTCGATGATGGCCGGCTGACAGATGGTCATAGTCGTACTGTGGATTTTAAAAACACAATTGTGATTATGACATCAAATGTAGGCAGTGGGTGGATTACAGACGAGTCATTAGATGCGCGTGAAAAACAAAATCAGGCAATGGAGGCACTGCGTGCCACTTTTAAACCGGAGTTCTTAAACCGGATTGATGATATCATCATGTTCAGGTCACTGACTTTGGATGACATCAATGCCATTGTTAATATTCAATTGTTACTGATTGAGAAGAGACTTCAGGACAGAAAACTGAGCATAGAATTGACAGACGAGGCAAAAAAATATATAGCTACAGAGAGTTATAGCCCTGTTTACGGAGCTCGACCACTTAAGAGAACGCTGCAAAAGATTATTTTAGACCCGCTGGCGCTCGAAATTCTCGCCGGCAAATTTGTCGAGGGTGATCACATTGTAATCAGCCTGCCCAAAGATGGTGAAATAACTCTAACCAAATAGCTACGGAGGTAAAAAATGGGAAACACTGTAAAAACCGCTCTCTTACTGGGGGCTTTAACCGGACTTTTGATGCTGGTAGGAGGTCTTATTGGCGGCAAAGGAGGCGTATATATCGCTTTTATTTTTGCCGTAATCTTAAATTTTGGCAGTTACTGGTTTTCCGATAAACTTGTACTGAAAATGTATAAAGCGCAGGAAGTATCAGAGAGTTCCGCGCCTGATCTTCACGCTATCGTCCGCAATCTGGCTATGAAAGCAAGTTTGCCCATGCCCCGTGTTTTCATCATCCCCGAAGAAACGCCTAATGCATTTGCTACCGGCCGCAATGAAAACCACGCGGTAGTTGCCGTAACCGAAGGAATAATGAGGATACTGAGCAAGGAAGAACTGGAGGGCGTTATTGCCCATGAGCTCTCTCATATTAAAAACAAAGATATGCTGATCAGTTCAATTGCCGCAACAATTGCGGGCGCGATAAGTATGCTGGCTACGATGGCCCAATGGGCGGCAATTTTTGGCGGCGGCCGCAGCAGTGATGATGACAACGGCGGTGGCGGTATTATCGGCTTGATCGCTATGGCAATTTTTGCTCCACTTGCCGCGGCAGTAATACAGATGGCCATCTCCCGTTCGCGTGAATATCTGGCTGATGCCGGCGGAGCGAGTATTACAAAAAATCCTTATGGACTGGCCAGTGCTCTGGAAAAACTTACCAAAGCATCGCAAATAATTCCGATGGATGCCAAACCGTCCACCGCTCATTTGTTCATTGTCAATCCATTGTCCGGAAAAGCTTTCATGAATCTTTTCAGTACTCATCCGCCACTCGAGGAGAGAATAGCCCGTTTAAGAAGTATGAAGCCCTATTAGAAGAAATTTCGAAAGACATTTCAGGGAGGATCAATACAATGCCAGAAGATATAAAAGGATCGGGATTTGTTATAAAAGATAAACGCATTTTTGCGGAATCAGGCGAAGTAAAACCAACGGATGCTCAAGCTACTCCAGCCGCGGATGCGACTAAAACAGAATTCCCGGAGGCCTCACAATCCGGTAATGATAAAGAGCCTGATTATCCGCCAATCAGTTTTACCAATTTTGTTTTGTCCCTGAGCACTTCCGCTCTCTTTCATTTTGGAGATTTTCCCGATCAGGAGGGTGGTAAAACAGAAAAAAACCTGCCTGCCGCCAAGCAAACCATTGACATACTCGATATGCTCAATGAAAAAACAATAGGGAATCTCAACGAAAATGAACATCAGTTAATTCAAAGCGTCCTTTACGAACTCAAATTACGATACGTTAAAGAAAAGGCATGAAATGCTTTTCAAGGCACTGGCAAAAATCAACCTCTTCTTAAGAGTCCTGGGAAAACGTGCCGATAATTATCACGATATTGCCTCCCTCATGCAAAAAATAACGCTTTACGATGAGCTCCGCTTTTCTCTGTGCCCGCAGGAAATAATTCTCAATTGTCCCGATAGCGATTTGCCCAATACGGAAGACAATCTAGTTTTTCGTGCGGCCCGGGCTATTTTTGATTATGTCAATTATCCTTCCGGCATCGAAATTACACTTAACAAGAGGATACCCCTTGCAGCTGGTCTTGGCGGTGGCAGTTCTGATGCCGCAACTACTTTAATGGCAATAAACGAAATATGTTCACTGAATTTAAATAAAAACCGACTGATGAAAATCGGAGCAAAACTCGGCGCCGATGTCCCCTTCTTCATTTTCAGTAACGCGGCACTGGCTTATGGTATTGGCGACAAATTGACAGACTGCCCAAATCTACCAAAACTCAATCTGGTCTTGATAAATCCGGGATTTCCGCTTTCTACAAAAACCGTTTATGAAAATCTGAATTTAAGATTGACAAGGGAAAAAATTAATTATATCGTTCCGCCGATTTTTGCACTGAGAAATGTAATATCGGAACTTCATAATGATTTAGAATCAGTATCTATAAAAATGCATCCGGAATTACA
>JBAXON010000091.1:0-11204 GCA_037133255.1 Deltaproteobacteria bacterium | reverse complement strand
CCCGGTGGAGTATTCGCCAGAGAGCTCAGCAGTAATGGAGACATGGAACTATCCAGAAGATGAATCAGTGACGGATTCATCTGTTTTGTCAAGCTTCCCAGCTCTTCTGTGACCTGCGAAGCTTCCAGCGGCAAATAAGCATTGCCTTCCGCTTTTTCCGGGCAAAAAGCACATTTGCGCCAGTAGCAACCGGATGCGCTGCTGTAAGGCAGAATTACACCCGTGGAAAAGTATTCAGTAAGCGGAAAGCCGCTGTAGTCGGGAGGGCAATTGAGTAAGCCTTTTTTTACCCCCAGAAGTTTCAATAATTTTTCTTCACCGGGACCCGCGACCATTTCATCGACAAGCCCCTGAAATATTTTCTTGTGGATGCCAAGCTTCATCCACGAAGTTATCAGAGATCCGCCCAGGATAATCTTTTGCTGTGGCGCAATTTGCTTAACAAAGCCGATCATGGCAAAAGTGCAAAGCGCCTGGCTTAGATAGTTTAAGGAAAAACCGATAAAATCCGGGTTTTCTTCCAACGCATTGATAAGGCGATGTTGAAAGTAAGGATAGAAGGGATTGGTTTGCGATTTATCCGCAGCGGATATTAAATCGGTACTCTTAACAGGGGATAGCGATAGATCGCGATAATCGGCAAGCGACAAATCTACACCACAGCATTTCCCCGCCACATTCAGCAGATGATTAGTGTCAGCGACTACCCGCCGGTAGCGGCTGATATTTTGGTAGGTGGTGACGTCTTGAAGCGCGGCGAGATTGCTCTCCCTGTTTTTGCAGGCTCTTGCTGTCCAGCGGTTGGTTGATTTATTTTTACTGGAAGTATCTTTCAGCAGATATAGAATACTCTCCAGATTGGCGTCAATCACACTATGCTCAATACCATTTGCTTTAAGGCAGGAAGATAGCTTGGCGATGCCGGCCGGTGGCTCTGTTGGCTTGGTAAGCGGTGGATGAATTAAAATTATTTTTGGGTGCATAGGTTACCCCTTTTAGTATTTAATTCCAGCCGCTGCAAGGTCAATTTGAGATGTTATATTTGCCAAGTCATAAGTTGTCATTCGCCAATTGCTCATTTGGTAAATCTTGTCAGCAAGCACTGCATTTTATAGCCGTGATTCTTAGGGGATTATACAAGGGTGCAACGGTTGTGAGGCGTAATCATTAATGTTGTTTTCTCGCTATTTATGATATTGCAGGACAAACCAACTTACCCGACTTCAATGGAGGAATTATGAAACTCAAAACGTTGTTATTATTCCAATTATTATATGTTATTTTTTGCATTATATGGAATGTGATAAGTTTTCTTAATTTAACATCAGGCCGGCCGGCATTAGCACCTGGTAATCCTTTAGTTGACGGCTCATTGGCCTCGGCCTACGGCTTGGTTTTAATTTTAGGGTTTGTAAAAAAAATAAAGATTTTCAGAATTCTCATGGCAATTTCAGCTTTAAGTATTGGATATATTGTTTGTCTCGCTATTATAAATGACGTCTCCTTGTACAGTTCCAGATTTGCATGGTATGTTGCAATTGGCATCAATGTATTCGGATTGATCTTTACGGTTATTGCGGCATTGGGTAAATTTAAGGATAATGAAAAATTAATTAACTGATAATTTCAGAAGGCACTTTTTCAAGATTGTGTAAAGTAATTTCAAAAAACTTTAAGCTAAAAGGAGGCCGTCAATGTCAGCCAGAATTAAAAAAATAATTATAATAATATTGGTAATATTTTTTGTTATAATCGCAGCCGGCTTGCTATCGTTTTATATCTTCTTCCGATTGCCGGTGCCGGATTACAACGGCACAATTAAAATTTCCGGGCTTAAAAGTGAGGTCGAGGTTAGAACCGATGATCATGGGATTCCACATATATTCGCTAAAAATGATGAAGACCTTTTTTTCGCACAGGGATACATAACCGCAAGGGAAAGAATGTTCCAAATGGATTTGACCCGCCTTGCGGGAAGGGGTGAACTTTCCACACTGTTCGGCGATAAAACAATCAAGACAGATAAATATTTTAAAACGCTCGGCTTTTACAGGGCATCCGAAGCTGAATATAAAAATCTCTCGCCTAGGACGAAACTTGCAGTTGATTCATATGCCCGGGGTGTCAATGAGTATATATCAAATGTCAAACATTTACCGCGGGAGTACATTATACTTGGAGCAAAACCGCAGCTGTGGAAACCAGCTGACAGTCTGGTCGGAGCGCTTCTTATGTCCTACAAGCTTAATTCCCCGAGAGCAATAAAACCACTTCTGCATCAGATAAACGTTAACGCAGGGCCGGAAATTCTGAAAAAGCTTCTTCCCTGGATACCGGAATCAGCACCAATGATATCGGAAACAAAAGATATGCCGGCATTCTCCATGAATTTTAATCCGGAAAAAAGCAGGCTTGAAAAAATTGCTATTAATTCTGTCGAGGATTTTTACTGCCCATTCCCTCTCAGGATTACGGCAAGCAACTGGATGATTTTTGCAGGATCACGCACTGCAACAGGGAAACCTGTTTTTACAGGGAGCCCTGATCTCGAAGCAGCCATTCCATCTTTATTTTATTTAGTTCATTTGAAAAACGAAAATTATGATGTCATTGGAGGCTCAATTGCCGGACTTCCAGGTGTTCATGCCCTCGGGTTCAACGGCAAAATCGCGTGGAGCATAACTGTTGGTAATGGTGATAACACGGATTTCTTCATAGAAAAAATCAATCCTCAAAATCCGGATCAGTATCTTACGGAAAACGGGTATAAAAATTTTACCATCATAGAAGATATTATTAAAATAAAATCCGGGAAGAATTTCCGGGAAGAAAAAATTAAAGTTAAAATTTCAAGGCACGGCCCTGTTATTTCAGATGTGATGCAGGGGATGCCTGAAAACTGCACTATGCTCTGGTCCGGACTGATGGGGAAAGACGGCACAATGGACGGCCTTTTTATGGTAAACAGCGCAAAAAATTTCAGGGAATTTCGGAAATCGCTCGGGATGGTCAGAGGAGCAAGTGTTCATACCGGCTATGCCGATATTGAAGGAAATATTGGATACCAGTATATGGCGACATTACCTATACGAAAATCAGGCGAAAACCCTGTACCTGTACCTGGAGAATCCGGAAAGTACGATTGGAAGGGATTTGTTCCTTACGAAAAACATCCTTATGCGTATAATCCGAAAAAAGGATATCTCGCTTCTTTCAACCAGATGCCTGTCAAAGCAGATTATTACGGGATAGCTTATTTTCTATTTGAACGGCCTTTCAGATTTGAAGAAATGGTTAAAGCAAAGAATAAATTCAGCGTTAAAGAAATAGCTGATATGCAGAATGATACAGGGTCGTATACGGCCAAAAGATTTATTCCACTAATATCAAAAGCCTGTTCAAAAGATGATTCTTTGAAACCATATATCAGCATGCTGGAAAAATGGGACAGGTCCATAAGCATCGAAAGCCATGAGGCAACCCTCTTTAATTCGTTTATAGATCATTTGATTCAGAATACCTTCGCAGACCAGTTAGGGAAAAATGTGGTTGACGAATTTAATAAGGATACCAATGTTGCCGTACCTCTACAATGGCTAATTCGTTATTCCAGCGATCCGCTAAACTTTTTCTGGGACGACATAAAAACCGGGAAAAAGGAAGCCATGGATGACATGGTTCAAAAAAGCATGAATGATGCAGTAGCTGAACTGAGAGGGAAATACGGCGATGACTTGAAAAAATGGGCATGGGGTCGCGTTCATAAATCGATGATTAAGCATCCTCTCGGCAGCGTGCTCCCTTTTCTTAACCTTGGGCCATATTCATACGCCGGCGATGATTTTACAATACACGCAGGTTGGTGGAATCGCGAAAATCCTTATGAAATGATAAGCGGAGCTGCAATTCGGATTGTGGTTGATATGTCTGATCTTTCGACCATGACGCTTATGAGCCCTCCGGGGCAGTCAGGCCATTTCCTGAGCCCTCATTATGGCGACCTTGCTGAAACATGGTCTAAGGGCGGACAGGTGCCGGCCAACTATACATCAGCGATGAGCTTAAAGAATATTTTAAAAATGCAACCAGCGGAATAATTATTTATTTCGCGGTTGTTTTTTAAAATAAAGTATTAATTTTTGAAAGCAACTTGGTATTATGCTCCAATAGTGTGCGCGGCCACTATTTCCTTGACATCCAAGGCCGAAAATTCTAATACTCACCGCGCAATATTTAGTCAAAAAAATACTAAGGCAATTTAAAGAATGGAGGCATAAACATGGCAGAAGAAAAAGGATTGAATAAACCGGTGAAATTGAAAGCGGACTTGGCGGCAATGCTTGGTGCCAGTTCGCTTCCTCGTACTGAAATAACCAAAAAGTTGTGGGATTATATCAAGGCAAACAAACTGCAAACCAAAACTATCAATGGTAAACCAGAAAATGCCGGCAAAAACATTGTGGCTGATGCTAAATTAATTAAAATATTTAACAACACCAAAACCACCAGCAAGACTGGCAAATTAACCGATTTTACGAAATTAAAAGAAGGTCAGACTATTGATATGATGCAAATAGCATCTGTTGTTAGTGCTAATATCGAATAGATTTTTGTCCATGTCAAAAATATTAAGCCCCTGAAATATCCTTTGGGGCTGATGAACGAACATACCTGATGCCCATAAAAATTATAACGGCGATAAACGCCAGGCGAAGGGGTGTCTCCGCAATAAAGTGGGCAATATATCCGCCCAGGTACGCGCCTAGTATTATTCCCGGTACAAGGCCGAAAAGAATTGCCGTTGCCACGTTGCCCAGCTTCCAGTGGGTAAATGCGCCAACACTGCCTGCCGGAACCATGACTAAAAGCGATGTGCCTTGAGCTACGTGTTGGCTCAAACCGGTAAGCAGCACCATGGCCGGAACCATTATCGTCCCGCCACCAACGCCCATCATGCTGGAAAGAAAACCTGTAAAAGCTCCGGTTATCAGAAAGACACCTATTTGAAAATAAAACGGTACGACTGCTGTAGTTTTGCCGATAACCGGCTTTAAAATTAAAAGTATGGCGCAAAAAATCAAGAATGCCCCAAAATATTTTTTCAATTTCCATTCGGGAAGAAGATGGCAGTACCTTGCTCCGGCACGGGCGGTGAGCATTGCCGTTGCCGCCAGACATATCGCGGCCATGAGATTTATGGAGCCATTAAGCCCGTAGGAAATTGCGCCGCTTAGTCCGGTAAAGACCAGGGCGACAAGACTTGTGCCGTGCGATTGATGCCGGCTGAGTTTGATGATACCCACCATCAGCGGAATCATAATCAAGCCCCCGCCAACGCCTGCGATACCGCCAAAAAATCCGGCGGCAAGCCCGATAACTAAACTGATAATATTATTTTTCATGCACTCGACCTCGCGCAAGCGATGCGGAAATGCCCACGGTACAAATGACGGCCAGAATAATAAAAATAATTTGAGTGCTCTGCAAGAGAAGCGGATTGTTAGCTTTTGATATAGTTTGATTTCCGATAATTACAGCAAAGACCAGCATTGTAATGCCCATGCTCAACATCTGACCTACCAGCCTCATAGTACCAAGTGTTGCCGAAGCTATGCCATAAAATTTATTTTCCACTGAACTCATGGTGGCATTAACATTAGGTGAGGAAAAAAGTGCGAAGCCTATCCCCAGGATTATCAAGCAAATTACAATATAATGGATGCTTGTATCATTGTGGATAAAGATTAGCGGGATGAGGCCGACAACATTGAGCGCCATGCCGATGGAGGAAATTATCCGTGGTTCATAACGATCGGAGAGTCTTCCTGCCAAGGGTGAGAAGAATGCCTGAACAATAGGCTCGGCAATAAGAACAAGGCCTGTCTGCGATGGTGTCAACATTTTGATATGCTGCAAATAGAGACTGAGTAAAAAAGTTACGGCAAATGTAGCCAGATAATTGATCAATGCCGCAAGATTAGAAAGAGCAAATACCCTATTATGTAAAAATAAGCGGATATTCAATAATGGAAAGGGTATTTTAAGCTGACGAAGAACGAAGAAGATAAAACAGATCAACCCTGAGGCAATAAGCAAAACGGCCATGCGGGAGGGGAGTAAAGAAATACCGTACATGATTGCAAATAGCGCTACGGCATAAAGCAGAGATCCGGCAAGGTCAAAGCTTTCCCCTTTTGCCCCCACCCATTCTTCTTTGATCATACCCGTGGTAAGCACAATAACAACAGTTCCCAAAACAGCCGTAAAAACAAAAACATATCTCCACCCCCAAAGCTCCGTGAGTAAACCGCCGATAAACGGGCCGACTGTCAGGCCGATGTAAACGGCGGCGATGTTAATACCCAGTATTTTTCCCCGGTCGCCTGCGGGATAGGCGTAAACAAGCATTGCCGTACCTGTGCTGAAGATCATCGCGCCACCGATGCCCTGAATCGCGCGCATGGCAATCAAGAAAGTCTGCGTAGGAGACCAAATGCAAAGAAGGGAAGCTGTGGTAAACAGTATAGCGCCATAAAGAAAAATTCTTTTCCGGCCATAAATATCGGCCAGCCTTCCTAATGGCACAAGTGTTATCGCCGCCGCTAAAAGGAAAGCGGTGGCTACCCAACTAATCGCTAATGCTGTCATGGATAATTCTTTGGCGATAATCGGCAGCGCGACGTTCACGGCCGAACCCATAAATGGTGTCAGAAAAGCGCTTGTAGTTGTAGCGAAAAGGAGAACATAGAGTTGCTGTTTATCAGTCATGTAATCATACTTGGTCAAGAAATAGGCAAAAAGAGACTTTTATAGAGCTTATCAAAACTATCTTTGCCACAGGCCATCATCAACGTCTGCGGCATAACTTTCCGCGCTGCCCTAAGCATTTTTTCTGAAAGCTGGCGAATGTCCCATTGGGCGTGCGCGTCAGTTCTAAGGCGAGCCAGATGATATAATTCCCGGGCATTTAGTTTCATTAATACTCTCTTGCGGTGAGCATTCGTCAGAACATAAGCGGCCACAAGCGGTTGTTTTTGTTTTATCTGCCTGTACGCATCGTTTGTTTTTTTAATCACCTCCATAAACTCTTTTTGCGAGCCTACCTTGCGCACCGCCGCAGGAACAGTCACGCCCAATTGCGGATCATAATCCTGGGAGATAATTGTGGCCATGCGGTGGCGCTTTAGCTGCGCAAAGCAGCTGGCACTGATGATCAGCTCAAATTGCAGATCCACATTTTCCAATTCCCGCAAGACCGTATCATAGAGCTTGATGTTGGCAAAAGCTTTTTTAAACAAGATCGTTTTATCGCGCATGCTCATTTGCTCTGCCTGTGTCCAACACTTATCGTAATTGAGATTCGAAGATGAAAAAAGCAGAGAGGCGACAATCCGTAGGTCAGCATCAGGTGTGGCAAAAACCAGTTTAACATCCGATGCCTTATCTGATGTTTCCGGCATAGGTGAATATTTTTGCGCAATCCTTTCCGCCTGTTTTTGTAAATTGTGTCTGGTGAGACGGTCATAATCTGTTGCCTGAGTGTAGCGGATAAGAGATGGCGCGATATCTTTTGTAGCCGCGTAAAGATTTCTGCTGTAGAGTTGTGCTTCCGCCAGCGGCAGGGCGGCAAGCCTTCTGAGCATTAATTCGAGATTGCGGGCGTTAATCGTCATTCCCAGTTGAGTTTCTGTGGCCAAGGCTATGGCGTAGCGGGCATCTTCCTTAGCCCAGCCTTCCAGAAGAGATTTGTTGGCCGGGTTTTCCGCAAGCGTCTTGTTTTGTGCAAAAACATAAGGCCTTAACTGCTCATAGAGTTGATGATAGTAGTCATTTTGCATCCTGACAGTGGCGACATACAAATCCGTCATGCCCGCTTTCTTGATTTCTTCCGGAATAACAAAATCATTATTGAAGAGAACGTAACGCTGGGATTTTTCTGTAAACGAGCATAAGCGGAATTTCTCAATTTCTTCCACCAGCAGCCGGGAAACTCCGATGATGTCAATATTAAACACGGCATGTTCAGCAACGGAACTATGCCCCATTTCAAAAACAATATTATTGTTAGACTTGCGGGATTTCTCCACTTCCGCGCGCGCGATTTGGCGCAGTTCATTAACAGGCTTGGGGCTGCGGCTGATTCGCGCGTAAGCGGCGGAAATAGTTTCCGGCGTTAAATCCTGCCCAAACGCGCTTTTTTCTTTGAGCTCACAAATCAAATCGTAATCAATATTATAACCGGCAAGAATAATTTTCATTTTTCTATATTCCCCTTACAGGTTCACCATTTCCACACAAGACAAAGCTCGTCCTAAAAACTTCTCTCCAATCGTCTGAAAACGGTAAGGCACGTCAGTTACGCAAAACAGATAGTCTGCCGGCTTACGGCTTGAGTTGGCCAGCTTTTCTTTATTAATAAGATCCGCGGTAATATCGGCCATCGCTTCTGCAGAGTCAATGAGTTTTACTTCCTGCCCCACAATTTCCTGCAGCATCGGCTTGAGCAGCGGATAATGAGTACAACCCAAAACCAGTGTATCAATTTTCTCTGCAATTACCGGCTTTAAATAATCCTCGGCAATAAGCCTTGTCGCCTGATGATCAAACCAGCCCTCTTCTACCAGCGGTACAAAAAGCGGACAGGCTTGAGAAAACACCTTAGCTTCTTTATCCAACAGGTGAATGGCGCGGGCGTAAGCGTTGCTGTTAATTGTCGCCGGTGTTCCGATGACACCGATAGATTTGTTGCGGGTATCGTGGGCTGCACTTTTGGCGCTGGCTTCAATAACTTCCAGCACAGGCACTGGAGATAAGTCCCTGATGGCCTGATAAGCTACTGCGGCCATTGTATTGCAGGCCACGATCAGCAACTTTACATCTTTCTTTATCAGAAATTCAGTAATTTGCAGAGCGTAACGATTAATTGTCTCTACCGATTTGATGCCGTAGGGCACACGCGCGGTATCACCGAAATAAATAATATCTTCAAAAGGCAGGCGTTCCATTAAAGAACGTACGACGGTCAGGCCGCCGATACCAGAATCGAAAACTCCTATGGCACAATTATTTTTTTTATCCACGGATTGTTTTAAAAGACTCCTTTTTGCGATACGATAAGATCAATCTTTAAGATAGAATTGTAACTTTAGGTTACCGACATCTACAATATCGCCGTCTTTCAGATCATAGCGCTGCGCGATTTCTTTACCGTTTACTTTCAATTTACTGCCACCGGACGGAGTGATAAAATATCCTTCTTTGCGGCGATTCACAAGCGCGGCGATCTTGGACGCGAAGAATCCTTTGAGGACGATTTGCGATCCCTCCTGGCTGCCTATCATCGACACTCTTTCGCTAAATTCATAGTCTTTCTTATCAGCAGAGCCTTCAACGACAACGAAACCGCCTAAGACATCCTGTGCCCCCTTATCAGAGGGACTAAATGTTTTTTTCTGGTCCGAAGATGTGATAATCATCGTTTCTTCCATGGAACGCCCCTGGACGGCAAACACTTTTTTATCCGCGTCCCTTTTTTTATCGGAAAAAATATCAAGCGTATGCACGCCAATCGTGATGATATCGCCGTCATAAAGCTCGCTTTGGGATATTGGCTGACCGCTCAAATAGGTGCCGTTGAGGCTGTTCAAATCAGTGATGGTGATAATATTATTGTTAAGTAATATTTTAGCATGATGTCCGGAAACGGCCTGATTATCAATGATAATATCATTATCCGGTTTTCTGCCAACGGTGGTCACTTCTTTATTTAATATTACTTCTTTAAGAACCGCACCTTTGTATTTAAGTAATACTCTCGCCATAAATCACCTCTGAAATTATGCTATATAATTAAACAAAGTCGAGTACCATTTTTTCTCTTTAAAGCTACCTATAACAGCCGTAATATTATCGCTACCACCTTTTTCATTAGCCCGATTGATCAGCAAATTGCAAATCGCGGCAGGTTCTTGAGCAAACGAGATGATCTCCAGCATATTTTTATCAGTTATCATATTACTAAGGCCGTCGGTACACAAGAGTAAAATGTCGCCATTAAGCAGGGTCAGTTCACTCAAATCGGCTTCCATTTCGATGCTTATTCCCAGTGCCTTGGTCAGGTAGTTTTTTGTCGCGGAATTGGCCGCTTCTTCTCTAGTGATCAGATCGCGCCTAACCTGTTCATTAACCACCGAATGATCGTCGGTCAACTGTTCTATATTGCCGGATCGCACAAGATAAACCCGACTATCACCAATGTGCGCGATACTCAAGTGGTTATCGCAAATAAGCACTGCCGCGACTGTCGTGCCCATGCCACGCAGATGTGGCGAACCTTCCGCCGCTTCAAAAACAGCTAAATTAGCCAGACGCAGCGCCGAATTGAGATTGTTTGTCGAAGGACTGTAGGATTTATTATAAGCGCCGAAAAACTTCTTAGGATCCAACAAATGCCCCGAAATAATGCTGACAGCCAATTTACTGGCGACCTCACCTGCGGCATGGCCGCCCATACCATCAGCAACAACGAGAAGCCCCAGCTTTTCATCTACAATAAAATTATCTTCGTTATTGGACCGGACAATTCCCGTATCGGTAATGCCTGCGGCAATTAATTCCACATAACTCTCCTTATTCTAATTCAAAATCAAAGCGGCGCGGCGTGGAAATCGTAATTAATTTAAACAAGCAGCAAGATCATCCATTAACTCTTTGCCTGTCGAATATCGCCCCGCGGGATCTTTAGCCAGTAATTTTTCGACAATAACCACAACCTTTTCCGGTATATTCGGCATAATTTCTTTGAGCGCCACCGGCGCGCCGGTAGTAATATTATACATAAGTGTGGCAAAGTTATCCGCGGCAAATGGCTTGCTGCCGGAAAGAATCTCATACAGAACAACTCCCAGAGAGTATAAATCGGAACGACCATCAACCTTTTTGCCGGCAATCTGCTCGGGCGACATGTAACTGGGGGTGCCCAACACCATACCTGTTTGCGTGCTGGATGTGGCCATCACTCGTGCGATGCCAAAATCAGTCACCTTAATTTCGCGATTGTTCAACATCATAATATTGGCCGGTTTGATGTCACGATGGACAACACCGTTTACATGAGCATAGTCAAGAGCGGCAGCAACTGATGAGGCAACGCGAATGACTTCGGGAAGAGGCAGAAGAGCTTCTTTATCACAATACTTAATCAA
>JBAXON010000090.1:0-11298 GCA_037133255.1 Deltaproteobacteria bacterium | reverse complement strand
CATGTCCTTCCGCTACGGCGGATTCCACGACTCGTGCGTGGAGTACAATGTCATCACCTCTGCAGGAGAAGTTCTCTTTTGCACTCCCCACAACGACTTGAGCCTGGTCTATCATTCAATCCACGGTTCATTCTGCACGCACGGGATCCTCTCCAAGCTCAAATTTAAGCTTGTACCGGCCAAGCCCATCGTCCGCGTTGTTTATGAACGCCACACCGACGTGGAATCATATCGGGCATCCATCAGCGCGCACGCCGAGAAGCTCGACGTGGACTTTATGGACGGCATCATCCACAACCCCGATCTCTATGTCCTATCGCTTGGGCATTTCGTGGACAGCGCGCCATACACCAACACATATAACTGGGTTACCGCCTATCACGAGACAACTGCCGTGCGCGACGAGGACTACCTGCTCACCACCGACTACTTCTTCCGCTATGACCGCGGTGTCACCAATGTGTACCCCAAATCCAAACTCGGCCGTTTATTCATCGGCCATTTTATGGGATCGAGCAACTTACTTAGCATCGCTGAGAAGATGCATTGGGCACTGCCGAAGGAAAACCCGATGGTCACGGTGGACTTGTTTATCCCCATCTCCCGATTCTCCGACTTCATGAGCTGGTACTGGAAGGAGTTTGGCGCGCACAACCTGTGGTGCGTACCCTACCGCCCGGCCCAGCGCTACGCCTGGCTCTCCGACGAGTTCTACAGCGGTCTCCAGGATGAGATGTTCGTGGACCTCGCGATCTACGGCTTCCAACCGCGCGATGGCCGGAACTACTACCGGATGATTGAAGAGAAGCTCCGTGAGATAAATGGCGTTAAAACCCTGATCTCCTACAACTACTACAGCGAAGAGGAATTTTGGCAGGTGTTTCACCGCGAGAACCACTTCGCCGCTAAGGCCATCACCGACCCGCGCAATGCCTTCCGCGACCTGTACACCAAGACCTGCGTAGCGAGCCAGGGCCGAACTAGCCCACATTCGGCACAGGTATGAATCGATGCGATGCCTGACTCACTTTCGGCGTTGCGCTTATAAAACATACTTGGTATTATTTTAATAAATAAAGGAGAAAATTTCATGGGAACAGAAAATGAAGTCAAGGCTTCAATTCCCCGTTGGATTCCACTGCTCGGGGGCGTACTGGGATCAACAACTTGCGGCTCATTACTCTACGCATGGAGCGTTTTTATTAAACCACTGAGCGCTGAATTTGGCTGGAGCCGTGCTGATATTTCACTGGCATATTCAATTTGTCTTCTTGTATTCGGACTTACCACTTTTGTCGCCGGTAAAATGAGCGATAAATACGGACCTCGTATTGTCGTTGCAGTTGGCGCGGTAATTCTAGGTGTAGGCTTTGCTGCCGCCGGATTTATTCAATCCAAAGTGCAATTGTATTTAGCATACGGACTAATTGCCGGACTAGGCGGTGGTTTAGTTTATCTGCCGCCTATTGCCACAGCTCCCAAATGGTGGCCTGACAAAAAAGCTTTGGCGACGGGCTTTGCCGTTGTCGGCCTGGGCTTAGGCTCTTTTATCATGGCACCACTGGCTACTTCAATTATTACTAATCCCGCCTACGGCTGGCGTTACGTCTTTTATTTTGTCGGCACAGCCAAGGGCATTATGGGACTTCTCTCCGCGTTTTGTCTAAGCAATCCACCCAAAGGCTGGAAACCGGCCGGCTGGAATCCACCAGGCTCTTCTGCCGGAACTGCTATTATTAAAGAGACAAGAGACTATACTTTCAGCGAAACAATCAGAACTTCACAATTCTGGATGTTGTATAGCGCCTACTTCTGCGGCTCGTTTGCCGGATTAATGGTTATCGGACATATTGCCGGTCATGGCATTGACTCCGGACTCAAACCAATGCAGGCAGCCATGGTAGTTAGCACGTTGGGCATATTTAACGCCGTTACACGCATCCTTATCGGCTACGCGGCAGATAAATTTGGCGCTAAAGCATCGCTGATAACAATCCTGGCGCTGCAAGTTGCTGCCATGGCGCTGCTTTATCCAGCTGGTAAAGATGTCGTCTTCCTGGGAGTAATTGCTGCAATAATCGGCTGGAATTACGGCGGCATGTTCACATTATTCCCCTCGACTTGTTTGCAGTATTACGGTCCGACTTCGCAGGGTTCCAATTACGGCCTTCTTTTTACATCTTTTGGTCTGGCCGGATTTGTCGGCCCTTATGTTGGCGGTATGCTAAAAGATATAACTAAATCATATTATGTGCCCTTTATTATCGGCGCAGTTGTGGTTGCCATATCTGTAGTCATTATTTCTCTGGTGAAGACGCCATCGAAGAAACATGCATAATTTGCAGAGTTTATTAAATGCGGAGGAGAAGGCAAGAAAATTTCTGCACTATTTTCCGACAGGTATCGGCTGTACCCATTTTTGATTATCTGAGTCATAATACCATTTATCGGGAAAGCCGCGACGGCGAATGAAAGTAGGATTATCTGCCCAGCGCAATAGTTCCACATAGGCGGCATGAAGTTTTCGAAATGTTTGCGCGTGGCCACCCATATCGGGGTGATGAATTTTCGCCTGGCGACGGTATGCGTTTTTGATGATTTTAGATAAATCATCGGAGGCAATATGAGCCTTATCAATTTTCAGATAAATCATGGCTCTTGTCTTAATAGTTGGAACTTTGATTAACTTGGGACGCAGAAGCAGCGGAGAAATCGTGCATCTTTCCGCCAGTTCCAGAACATGGCGCGATGCAAGATATTTCCTGGCTGTCCGATTTTCTTCCTCCCACCATGCATTACCCATCATGTTCGTCATTTGACTGAAATCATCAGCCGGAGAATTACCCGCGGATCGCAGAGATGTATATCTGAAAATTTCTTTAATCCCGTGCGGAACAACATCCATAGTAATCATTGTATCGGAAAAATAGAAAGTGGCATAACGTGTATTTAATGCCTGTAGCAGGCCGCTTCGTGTATTGAGTTTCTGCCGTAATTGTTGCCGGCACTTCAGAGAACAGTACCGGCGATCTTTCATATCTTCGGTTGTGCCGCAGGAAAGGCAGCGATGCTGACTCTGATCACTCGTATTAGACTTTTTATTTGTTAGCATCCCTGTCTCAATGTATCCTCCGAGCTAAAACACTATTTCTTTTCTGCCGCCAGATAGCCTTTCGCCAGAGCTTTGTTCACATGCAAAACACCCTTATTCATATCTTTGAGCGGATAATCAGGTGTAATTGCGGGCAACATATCTGCCTCGGCTTGAGTTTTGATCACCGATCCCACCGGTACATAACGGCCATCGGCAACCTTGACACCCATTAAAATAACACCCGGCTCAATCACACAGTTCTGGCCCACAAAAGATTTGAAAACCAGCACTTTCATCCCGACAAAAGTATTGTCCATAACCACTGCCGGACCATGAATCTGCGTCTGATGCGCAAGCGAAACGGAGTTTCCCACATAGACTGCGTATTTTTTACCGCTTACTTCATAAAGATTTTTTTCCACAGGTTTGCCGTCAACTTCTGTTTCCAGAGCATGGATCACAACGCCATCCTGCACATTGGAATCATCACCAACATAAATGGGTTGCCCTTCATCACCGCGAACCGATGCCGTTGGTGATACCATAATATTTTTGCCTAAAATTACGTTCCCGATAACCGCGGCCAACGGATGAACATAGGAAGATGGATCAATAACAGGTGCCGATACTCGCGCGTTGAAATCAGTTTTAACATTTTTCCCAATCATTTTTTCCTCCACAGAATTTATATATTTTTCTCAGGGTATCTAATCTGGAATAAGCCTGAAACTAATTATCTTTATTTTCTTCACGCCCTTTGAGCTGTTGCCAGATTTCCGCCACTTTTTTTTCTGCTTGCTCAAAATCGCCTGAATTATCAATGACAATATCCGCAAGCCCAATCTTGTCTGCGATGGGCATTTGGTTTTTTAGTCTTATCTGTGCGTCATCTCTGGACAGATCATTTCGCGCCATCAGCCGGCATATTTGTTCTTCAGGAGATATTGCAACAAGTATCGTCAGATCAAAAAGATTTTGCATCTTTCCTTCAAACAGTAGTGGAATATCTGCCAAAACTATGGCGTGCTCTTCTTTGATTTTGATTTTATCCAGTCGCTCTTGCCAGAGATTAAAAACAAGTGGATGCACAATGTTGTTCAGGGCTTCAAGTTTTCTTTTGTCCATAAAAACAATTTGAGCTAATCTATTGCGGTTAATTGTATCATCGTGGTTGAGAATGCCATCGCCAAAATAATTGACAATTTCTTTCCAGGCCGGCTTTCCTGTTTCCTGTGCTTCATGCGCAAGCTTATCAAAATCAATCAGATAAGCCCCCAGCGCCACAAAAATATTGGCTACTGTCGATTTGCCGCAGGCAATCCCGCCTGTCAATCCCACGTTTAACATGTTTTCGTATTTAAGTTATAAATCAATCGCAGACCTTCCAAAGTCAGCATCTCTTCGATTTTTTCGATGCTCTTCGTCTCCGGCGCAACTATCCGTGCCAATCCTCCTGTGGCTATAACCGTCGGTTTAGTTTTTACCTCTGCTTTCATTCGTTCCACAATACCATCAACAAGCCCCGCATAACCGAACATAATTCCAGCCTGAATCGCGCTTACTGTGTCCTTTGTGATTACTGTCTTCGGTTTGCTGAATTCTACACGCGGCAATTTTGAAGCCCGGGTAAAAAGGGCCTCACTTGATATCACTATACCCGGCGCAATGCATCCACCCATATATTCGCCTTTGGCAGAAACATAATCGAAAGTGGTTGCTGTACCGAAATCAACAATAATTGATTCCCGCCGGTATTTATCGAAAGCGGCAACCGCGTTGACAATTCTATCCGCTCCTACTTCTTTGGGATTATCATAAAATATGGGCATTCCCGTTTTAATGCCCGGCCCCACTATTAACGGAATAATTTTAAAATATTTAACACACAAAGGCTCAAGAATATTGAGCATGGGCGGCACAACGCAGGAGATAATAATCGCCGTAACGGATTTTATTTCTTTGGCGTTCATCCGGATGGATTGATACAAGTTATAAATGAGGACACCATATTCATCAATGGTATGATCAATCTCAGTGCGAATGCGCCAATCGTGCATCAGTTTATCACCATCATACAAACCTAAAACCGTATTGGTGTTGCCGACGTCAATTACCAACAACATATTTACCTCTCCTTTACAATTGTGGCGTCTCCCGCAAAAACTTTAACTGTTTCACCATTTAGACTCAATATTATCAGCGAACCATCATCATCAAGCCCAAGAGCTTTTCCACTGACTCCTTCATCACGAAACATTACCTGAACCTTCTTCCCGATCATCGGCGAGAGATTAAGCCATTTTTCCTTTATCGCATCAAAACCTCTTTGTATTAGCTCCTTATACCATTTTGCAATATTTTCATAAAGACTAATTATCAATTCCTGCCTGTCTATTTCCTGGCCTGTCTCTATGGCTAAAGATGTTGCAATAGTTCGAATATCCGGCGGTAATTGCTTATCGTTGATATTGACATTAATGCCCATACCGAGCACGACAAAGTCAATATCGCTTGCTGATGCCTTCATTTGCGCCAGTATGCCGCATACTTTTTTTCTGTTCAAAAGAACATCATTGGGCCACTTGAGTTCAACAAGACCTGGGCAATACGTACTTAAGATTTCTGCCACTGCCACACCTGCGGCAATTGATATCCGCGGTGCCAGATCGGGTGAGAAATTCGGTCGTAAAAGGATTGATGTGTAAATATTAGAACCGGGAGGCGAATGCCAGACTCTCTGCAGACGTCCCCTGCCCTTCGTCTGACTATCGGCAATAACAGCCGTACCTTCCGGCGCGCCTGCGACTCCTAGACGAAAAGCCTCATCATTTGTTGAACCAATTTCGGGATAATAATAAAGCGGCTGACCAATAACCTTTCCCGTCAACCTTTTTTCGAGAGCTTCTAAATTCCAACCCATATAATTTTACAATGTATTTCTGAATTAAGCCCAAACTATCTTTTTAACATTACTTAACGTTGCTTCTTTTATCGGGTATATGTCTTCGACAATCTCTTCGGGCTGAAACCAGAGCTTGATTTCCTTTTCAGCATCTTCCGGGCTGGAAGACGCGTGTACAACGTTTTCAAATACTCCTGTTGTGGTAATTCTTCCGTATGATCCTCTTATTGATACCGGATTGGCTTTTTCCGGATCAGTGTCGCCAACAATATCACGAATCCTGGCTATTGCGTCTTCCCCCTGATAGACCAGCGCAAGCACCCTGTATGTCTTATGCACATCACCGACGATATAATTTATCAGTTCCTCAAAAAAAGGCTTTCCCTTTAGATGTTCATAATGCTTTTCGGCAAGCTCCCGACTCACACATACAACCTTTGCGCCCATAATAGCCAGCTTTGCCTCTGATAATCTGGAAATTACATTTCCCGTAAGAGACTTAATCAGTCCATCCGGTTTAATCAGTATCAATGTTTGTTGAGTTGCCATATTCATTCCCCTGTAATATTATTTTGTTAAATTTTTAGTTGCTTCTGTATTAATTTTCAATGAAATATCCGCTGCGTGTACTGAGTGCGTAAGCTCGCCTACGGAGATCAGATCTACACCGGTGGCGGCAATTTCGGCAGCGTTCTGCATACTGACATTGCCGGAGGCCTCAATTAGCGCTCTTCCTGCAACAAAAGATACTGCCTTCTTCATTTCGTCGGGAGTCATATTATCGAGCATGATGATATCTGCGCCGCACTTCAAAGCTTCCTTCACCTCACTCATGTTTTTTGTTTCAACTTCTATTTTTAAAGTATGCGGTAAGCTCTGCCTTTGTCTATCTACTGCCGCGGTAATGCTTCCGGCGGCGGCAATGTGGTTGTCTTTAATCAGTACGCCATCATAAAGACCCATCCTATGATTAAACCCGCCGCCAATGCTTACAGCCATCTTATCGAGTACGCGCAAACCCGGCATAGTTTTCCGGGTATCCAGTATTTTTGCTTTTGATCCATGAACAGCTTCAACGAATTTTGCGGTAAGCGTGGCAATTCCACACATACGCTGAAATAAATTTAGCGCGACACGTTCAGCCTGAAGGATATAAAACAAGCTGCCCGATATTTCGGCAATAATACTTCCTTTTTTCGCTCTTTTGCCATCTGAGATTAATTTTCTTACTTTAATTTTATCATTGAGCAAAAGAAATGTCTCTTGAAATATATCAATTCCGGCGATAACGAAATCATTTTTGGCAATGGCTTGAGCATGTCCGGTTTGGGCGCGGCTGACAATTGCCATCGTGGTTATATCGCCGGTACCGATATCTTCTGCCAGCGCCGCTTCTATTATACCCTTTATCTGTTTTGAAATAAACGCGTCTGTCATATTTTTCTACCTAATATTATCAGGCATTAATTTCTTTAAGTTTCTTCAGCGCATTTTCGAGAACTGCGTGCCGCTCCTGAAAACCTTTGAATTTTTCTTGTTCCTTCAAAATTACATCAGCCGCCGCTTTGGCGCAAAAATCTCGATTCGCCAGCTTTTTCGAACATTGCAGTAAATCTTTTTCCAGTTTTGCCAATTCTTTATCCAGCCGCGCTTTTTCTCCGGCAATATCTACAATACCGGCCAGAGGTACAAATATCTTCATGGGGCCTACAACACCGGTTGCCACACCTTTTGGTTCCACCAAATCCACTTCGACGGTAAGGGTATCTAAATTAGCCATGCTGAGAATATAACCCCTGCCCGTTTCAATTATTTTTTTCAGTTGCTCATCGGATGTTGAAATTAACACATTCAACTTACTCGAAGGTGGAATCCTCATCTCGCCGCGGATATTGCGAATACTGGTAATAACGTCCATTAGCAGTTCCATCTCTTTTTCCGCGACAGGATTCTCCCAGTCTTTATTGACAACAGGAAAATCTGTAACCATTACCGATTTTTCATCGCTTTTATTTAAGACCTGCCAAAGCTCCTCTGTAACAAAAGGCATAAACGGGTGCAAAAGGGGCAGCACGGTTTTAAATACAGAATAAAGTGTTCTCTGAGTGGCCTGTCGCTGCTCCGGGCTCAACTTGCCGTAAAGTGACGATTTACTTAATTCCAGATACCAATCACAATACTCATGCCAGATGAAACGATAAATACTCGCGGACGCGTCGTTAAAACGATATTCGTCCAAACTACGCGTTACCTCCTCAATTGCTTTGTTTAATTTCGCCTTGATCCATTTATCAGGCAGAGAATCATCGGCTGCAGCTGTTGCCGTCTCGTCAAAATCTTCCAGATTAGTAAAAGTTAGCTTGGCGGCATTCCATATCTTATTGACAAAAAATTTGTAACCTTCAATTCTTTCAGAAGACATGCGCACATCTCGGCCTTGCGCCGTGTAAGCCGCAAGAGTAAAACGGAAGGCGTCTGTTCCATATTGATCGATCATTACAAGAGGATCAATACTATTGCCCTTTGATTTGCTCATCTTTTCCCCTTTTTCATCGCGCACAAGGGCATGCAGATAAACATCTTTAAAGGGAACTTCTTTCATGACATAAATCCCCATCATCATCATCCGGGCAACCCAAAAGAAAAGAATATCGAAGCCGGTGATCAAAAGTGATGTTGGATAAAATGTTTTCAGGGCTTTTGTTTTATGCGGCCAGCCTAGTGTAGAAAAAGGCCAGAGAGCGGAGCTAAACCAGGTGTCGAGCACATCTTCATCCTGCTTTAAAGAAAGCCCTGCGCAATCCGGGCATTTATTCGGATCGGTCGTCGAAACAATCACTTTAGAGCAGCTCTCGCAATACCATACAGGAATTCGATGTCCCCACCACAACTGCCGTGAGATACACCAATCGCGGATATTATTCATCCATTCAAAATAAGTGGCTTCCCAACTTCCGGGAACAATCTTTGTTTTACCTTTGACTACTGCGGCAATCGCCTGCTTGGCCAGTGGCTTAATCTTGACAAACCATTGCTTGGAAACCATCGGCTCGATATCCGTCTTGCAGCGATAGCACTGGCCGACACTATGTGAATAGGGCTCGGTGCTGACAAGGTAATGTCCTTTTTCCAGATCGGCAATAACGTTTTTGCGCGCTTCGTAGCGATCTTGCCCTTTATAAATTCCACCGTGACTGTTTATTATTCCCTGGCCATCCATGATCGTAATAATTTCCAGATTATGGCGCTGAGCCATGGCAAAGTCATTGGGATCGGAACCCGGTGTAATTTTGACTGCGCCTGATCCAAAATCGACAGCCACATACTCATCGGCAATGATCGGAATCTTTTTGTTAACCAAAGGCAAAATAACATATTTGCCAACAACGTCTTTGTATCTTAGATCAATGGGATTGACGGCCACGGCGGTATCTCCCAGCATTGTTTCCGGCCGTGTCGTCGCGACAACGATTTCTCCTTCGCCATCAGCTAAAGGATAACGAATGTTCCACAGAAAACTTGCATCCTGCTTGAACTCCACCTCCAAATCCGAAATGGCCGTATGGCAACGTGGACACCAGTTGACAATATAATCTCCCTGATAGATCATGCCTTCATTATAGAGCCTTACAAATACTTCGCGTACAGCCGAAGACAGGCCTTCATCCATGGTAAAGCGTTCTCTTTCCCAATCACAGGAACACCCCAGCCGTTTTAACTGATTGATAATTACGCCACCGTACTTTTCTTTCCACTGCCAGACGCGGGCAACAAATTTTTCTCTGCCCAAATCATGGCGCGTTTTCCCTTCTCTGGCCAGTTCCTGTTCCACAACATTCTGCGTGGCAATTCCGGCATGATCCATTCCCGGCATCCATAGAGTGTTAAAGCCCTGCATGCGTTTGAAACGGATGATGATATCCTGAAGAGTGTTGTTCAGGGCATGTCCCATGTGCAACATGCCGGTAACATTGGGGGGAGGTATTACTATGGAAAAAGATGGCGCTTCACTTTCATCCTGAGCATGAAACAATTTTTTCGTCAGCCAGTAATCGTATAATCTTTTTTCAGCTTCCTGCGGTTCAAATGCCTTGCCTAACTCTCTTGTTGCCATGGAATTCTTTACTCCAATAAATTTTCCTGGAATGTGTCTCCTAAAAATATAGGCGGGACAAAATAAATGTCCCGCCTTTTTATGATCTTTTTTAAAAAACCACTCTTAATTAAACTTTAATTCACCTTGAAATTTGCGGATAATCAAAAGCGCATCCACACCGGCAACCGGACTAATCGGCTCGAATTCAGCCGTGGTTAAATCCTTGGCTTCCATAATGCCACGGGAGGTTACGACCATGACCGCGTTAAAATAAGGTAAGTCGGCCCTCAAATCGGGGAAGGGAGAAACTGTGCCGATGAATTTCGTGGCTAAAGCATTATCCCCACTGACTTTAATCAATATATCTTCAATCATCATCGCGTAAGCGGCGCGTGTGACCATTTCTGCAGGATGGAAATTGCCATCCGGATAATTTTCCAGGCCGCGAACACCTAATTTAAGTATTCCTTCTATATCCGTTCTTAAAGGATGACTGGCAATATCTTTAGCTGTAATTTTAACGGGCGCGGCGGCGGCCGTTGCTGCCTTTTCCGGATCTTTAAATGACGTATCAAAAGTCTTCGGTGTCCGTTTCTTATACAGAGTTTCTATTTTAAACTCTTCCATAAATAATGCTGCCGCGTCCGCGCGTGTCAGACGCTCGACAAGAGCAATCTGCTTTCCCGTGGCTGTTCCGGGCATGGCCCGTTGAACTTTCTGTATAAAATTCCACTGAATATCAGCTTCCGCGACATATTCTGATTTAAATTCCAGAACTTTGGTAAACATTTGTCCTGCCTGGTTAAACTCGAGCCCGGCCTTATAGGCCAAACCAATAAAATAATAAGCGGGAACATACTTGGGATCCAATTTCATGGCATCGTCGAATTCATTTATGGCCGACTTCAACCATTTCTTTTCTACTTTAGTTTGTCCCTGAACGTAGTAACGAATGCGGCTGACATGAACAAAAACCTTGTCTTCATCGTTTTTGGCTTTACTCCAACCCTTTTTAAGGTAATCCTCCGCGGAGTCGAAATCTCCTGTATATATCTTGACTAATCCAACGCCTGTATATCCTTTGGAATATTTAGAATCTAATTGAATCGCCAATTCAAATTCCCTCTGGGCATCGGCATATTTCTCCTCACCCAACAGCTTTAAGCCGTTATAGGCATGATGTTCCGGAGTATCCAGCTGGCTTTC
>JBAXON010000089.1:0-11414 GCA_037133255.1 Deltaproteobacteria bacterium | reverse complement strand
TATTGCCCATCCGTACACGAAGTGTATGGGTTTGCGGAACTTTCGTTTAAAAGTATTGAATGCGCCATCATTTCGGGAATTATTAAAATTTTGATAAAACTCATTAATTACTTCGCAAAACTGAGCATCCGCGATTCTCTCGTAAAGCGAGTAATTCATTTTTCCATGTCGGACCATTGCCAGATTCAGGTTGTTGCGAAATTCTCGAAACAGAAGCGCTTCATCATCAATGGCGCAGGCGGCATAATAGCCCCACAAATGTCCGGCCATAGTATTGAGGATAACCGGCATGGGCATGGGCGCCACAGGCATGGGAATTACGGCATCGGCAATCTTGTCAAAACGATCATCACCTTCATTGGCAAAAACAATCACCGCAGCTTTGTGTGCTTTAAAAATCGCCGCATCCTTGACGATATCTTCCAAAACCGGACCAGGATTGCCGGCGGCACAAACCAGGATTAAAGGTTCTGCTGATAAATCAATATGCTTTTTGTTTTCGACAAAGTCAGAGGAAATGGTTTTATAACATAACTCGCTGAGTTTGATTCTGATTTCATCTGCCGCCGCTTTGTTGGGCCCGCTGCCCACAACTGCCCAGAATTTTTTCGCGGGAGCTTTTTTAACGGAGGCGGAAATTTGATCCCGTCTGGCAAAAACCCTTTCCATCAGCTGCGGCGCGCCTTCCAGATTCTTTAATTCCTCGGCGATATAGTCATCGCGCCGGCAACCCAATAATTGGGCGAAGAAAAGGCCCAAAACATGGCCGGCAATAATTTGTGAATAAAAGGCCTTGGTGGAAGCAACCGACATTTCAATATCCCGTCCGTCACTTGTGTAAAAAACTCCATGCGATTTAGCAGTAATATCAGATTGCCGCCGATTGACAATGGAAATGATCAGAGCGCCGCGCTCTTTGGCCATAGCCACGGCGCGATTTGTGTCTGTTGTCGTTCCGGACTGGGTAATAGGAATCACCAGGCTATCGGATAAATCATCCTTTAAAAAAAATCCGCTTAATTCGGACGCCACTCGGGAAATTATATGAATATTTTTGTTTTTTAAATATCGCTCCATGGCACCCGCCACTGCCGCACCGGCAACATCCGCAGTTCCATGACCGATAATTATTATATTTTGAATGGTGCCATCCTGGAGTTTCAGGCGAATAGCGGCGGGAACAATATCTTCACCTAAATTAAAAATGACTTGCTGTAAAGAATTGTCATTTGTGGCCAGGCGATATTTGCCGCGCAGGGTTCTTTTAATGGACATAGCGGATTCGGATATTTCCTTGAGAAAGAAATGCGGATGATCGCCGCGGTTAATGTCGCGAGTAGTAATTTCCGCCTTCTGCAAATCACTATCCTTTAACTCAATTTTAGCGCCATCATAGCTAAAACCAGTTGCTCCCGAAAGTCCGCCCAACGAGGCTTGATCTAAAACAAATATTTGCCCCGCGGTACTGCCTTTACCGCTCGCCATGGTCTCACCATTCATTTTAACGAAATGAGGCATCACTTCCACCAACCCGTAGAGTTCCGAAGAAAACATATATTGGTCAGGACTCATTCCTATATAAATGGACTGGCCGCTGCCTTTGAGAGCTAAAAACATTTTGCCCGGTTCCAGATCAGAGGTCATGGCAATCGCGTGCGACCCTTCAAAATCATTCACTGCCAGACGAAACGATTCAGCAAGATTATGACCTGCTTTGAGGTATTTTTCAATTTGCAGAGGAATAATTTTTGTGTCTGTTGTGAGTTCCGGGGCAATCAAGGCATCACTGTTTTCCGAAAGTCCGGCGCGCAATTCCGGATAATTGTCGATATCACCGTTTAAAACAACATTAATATTTGCCGGAGAATCGGGATAAAAAGGAAAGTCCGGATTTTTCTGATCAAGCTTATAATTATTGACAGGATGGCAATTTTCCTCCGTAATCGAACCGACGGAAGCCCAGCGCGTATGCGTCAGACACGTCTCATATACAGTATCCTGCGCCGCAAAAAACTGTAGAGTTTTATCTTTTTGAATTATCTGCCTCAGGTCTCTGACATTGCGTCCCAGTTTGCCAACTATAGAAAAAGTTTTATAGGTAAAGGTCACGCTGGTATTTTTTTGTGCGCCGGCATTTATATTAGATGTAATCCCGATGGATCCGCAGGCAAGGTCTCCGGGTTTAGATCGCGCCAGATAATCCTCATATAAACCTTTTTCCGTGAGGTTTAACGCCAGATTATCAGCATCCTTTCCCTCTTTCAAAACAAAGACGATTTGCAGACCGGCTGAATCTCTGCCGCGCACTTCCAGTCTGTCCAGAGCATTGAGTAATAAATTAATCTGGCGATATTTTTTAAAAGAAGCCAAATTGATTGCTGATGAATTTTCCGCTCCGGAAATATGGATAATTTTTTGAAAATTGGCTAGGATGTCTTTTTCTAAAAGCCACACAATATCTTTGATCAGGATGATCCGGCTGTTGAATATTTCCAGATCTGTCGATGTAAATTTGGCCGCGTTTTCTTCCAGCAGCCTTTCCTGGGCTGTCAGAAACAAATTCATTTCGCGCACCACCAAAAAAAGCTTTTGAGTTCTTGCCGCCTCAAAAAAAAGGATCTCCTGGGCATTTTCCTGCTTGAGCGTCAGCGTCGCTTTTCCCATTAAGTTGAGAGCATCAAGTCCACCAAAGCAAGATATCGCTGCACTTTCCCCGGTCAGGATATTTTCTAAACCGGAATTTCTAATTTTTCCCCATAACTCAGCTAGAGTAAGATCGGCAGTAATACCGACATTATTTTTTGCAAGTTGCAAAGTCATTAGGCCTGCAAAACCGCAGTTGAGTTGTGAGGGCATTATCGGAAAAAAAATGATTGAAGGAAATGGAACACTTGATGGTTGCCTGCCGATAAATAGCTGACAGGCCGTAAAAAAAAGGCATAAATCTTTTATTGCTGAAACTCCAATTCCGAAAGCGTAGCGTAGCGGAATTGGCAAGTTGTAATGAGACCAAAATTTCAGAAACGAAGTGCTCTGAAGGTTGCAGGTCGAATTATCCGCGAAGCGGAGGGCGTAATACCACGCAACTTGCTGCGAAATGTTTCCAAAGCTTGCTTTTTGGTTCGCGCCCGTGGTTGCTGAAAAATATTTTTTCCCCAACATCATTTCCCCTGTTGCCTCCAGGTGCTAGACTTTTTCAGGCATTCTTTTGTAATATCTTCGGCAATATTGCCGAGCCAATGTATTATTAACCTTGTCGCAGATAACACCGGCGGGAATCACTGTGCTATAAATAATTTTCAGTTGCCCGGTTTTTTCATAGTAATGCCCATTTTGGCCATCTTATCGGTAAAGGTGTTGCGGCTTATGCCTAAAAAAACAGCGGCGGAGCTCTTCACATAGTTAGATTTGCGCAGAGCGATTTTAAATAAACCTTTTTCCACCATACTCATAATTTCCTCGTAAAGCTTACTCTTACGATCTCCGCTTCCTGCTAAAACAGTCGCCAGATATTCCAATTTTATTTCCAGTATTTCTTCAGCAGCCGCATAGGGTGGTTTTTTTACCTCCGTCAGCACGACTGAATTTTTCTTTTTTACCGCCATTTTTCTTTCTTTCCTCTTTGCCTTTAATCAAGCCAGAATTTTAAAATAATAATAATGCATAACGTAATAACAGCAATCCAGCTCATCACAATCAGATGGAATCGAGAAGTGGGGTGCTCCAGATAATTTATTACTTCACCTTCCACTTTTTCCGGGCCGAGTTTATCTCGAAGAAATTGGATAAGTGCAACATGGTTTTCTATAAGATTGGAAAAAACATAAAATCCTCTGGTTGTTGTCAATAGAAAGTAGGCTTTTTTCTTTATAACAACAATTGCCAAATGGGTGATTTCCGTCCAGGTAAAATTCTTCACACGGAACAACTTCTTTAGTGTCAACCCATCTTCATTAACAATAATTTTCCTTCTTGCTGCCTCGATACCAACAGCCAGACTACTGACGCACAAAACTGCCAGAATGACTTTTTCCCATGTTTGTCCGGTAATCAAACTCAGCCCGAAGAGAATAAACAGGAGCGCGACAACGAAGCTGAAGGGAACAAGAAACACCTTTTTAACTTTATAAATATTTTGCAATTTTGTATTCCCCGATTATTGTTATCTTTTTATGGTATTTACTGACTTAAGAAGACCTTAACATTTGATTTTATCAAATGACATGCGGACTCTAGCACAGGCGAATTAGCGAGTCAAGAAAGTGCAATATTTTTATTTGAATTATAAATCTTGATATAAATACTGATATTAGCTAGTATTTTCTTAAAATAACTGCTGGTGAGGGTAGCGTGTTTATTAAAGTATTCGGCATGAGTGTTATTGGGATGGATTCTTATCCTGTTTTTGTGGAAGTGGACATATCCCAGGGTTTGCCTCAATTTGCCACAGTCGGTCTGCCCGATACATCCGTCAAAGAAAGCCGCGACAGGATCAAAGCCGCCATAAAAAATTCTGGCTATCGTTTCCCCCGCAGTCATGTGACAGTTAATCTGGCGCCCGCTGATATTAAAAAGGAAGGAACCGGCTTTGACCTTCCCATTGCTGTGGGAATTCTGGCAGCGGAAGAATTAATTAAGGAAGACGCTTTGCAGAACTGCCTTTTTATCGGAGAACTGTCTCTTGATGGCAGCATCAAAGGCGTGCGAGGTGTGCTGCCTGCTGCCTTGAAAGCAAAAGAAATAGGAATTCGATCCGTTTTTGTTCCCCGGGATAATGCCGCAGAAGCGGCAATGGTTGAAGGCATTAATGTTTTCCCGGTGAATACTTTGCCTGATGTGGTTGAATTTCTGAGCGGCCGAAGTAACATCGAGCCTCTGACTTTGGATATAAACAAAATTTTTCAGGAAACCCGTCAATACGAGGTGGATTTCAATGAAATCAAAGGGCAAAAGCAAGCCATGAGAGCGCTCGAAATTGCCGCGGCAGGCGGGCATAATGTCCTGATGATCGGTCCGCCCGGCTCCGGCAAAAGCATGCTAGCTAAGAGATTGCCAACTATTTTACCTGATCTTTCTTTTGATGAAGCAATTGAGGTGACCAAAGTATTTTCCGTTGCCGGTTCTTTGGACAAAAATGAAATGCTGATTGCCGTCCGGCCTTTCCGTTCACCGCACCACACCATATCGGATGCAGGCCTTGTTGGTGGCGGGCAGACGCCGCGTCCGGGTGAAATAAGCCTGGCGCATTTAGGTGTATTATTTCTTGACGAACTTCCGGAGTTTAAAAGAAATGCTCTGGAGGCGCTAAGGCAGCCGTTGGAAGAAGGATCCATAACAATTACAAGATCTCTGTTCACCGCGTCTTTTCCCGCAAAATTTATGATGGTTGCGGCGATGAATCCATGCCCGTGCGGTTATTTTGGCGACCGCGTGCGCGCCTGCCGCTGCTCTGTGCAACAAATCCGGCAGTATCAGGGGAAAATATCCGGGCCGCTATTGGATCGTATTGATTTACATATTGAGGTGCCTTCAGTTAAATACAGAGCGCTATCCGGCAAAGAAATTGGAGAATCATCCGCAACAATAAAAAACCGTGTTAATCTCACCCGTGAGAGGCAGCAAAAACGCTTCGGTAGTAATAGCGGTGTTCTGGTTAATGCCCGTATGACGGAAAAACAAATTAAAGCTTTTTGCCGCATTGATGAAGAATCTCATGCACTGATGGAAATGGCTATAGAAAAACTTGGGCTCTCTGCACGGGCGATGAATCGAATACTGAAAGTCTCGCGCACTATCGCTGATCTGGAAGGCAAAGAAAATATTGAGCCTGCTCATGTCGCGGAAGCAATTCAATATCGAAACCTTGATCGCAACTTAATTTGATGATATAAAAAACTTACTTTAATCAAAGAGGAATTTATGGAAATTAAAATCATTAAAGCTACACCCAAAAAAATGAAGGCTAAACCAAAAGACGAATCCAAATTGGGTTTTGGCAAGGTAGTGACCGACCACTTTTTCAACATTAAATATAAAGAAGGCCAGGGTTGGCATAGCGCGGTCATCGAACCATACCGTCCATTACAACTTGATCCGACGGCAATGTGCCTGCATTACGGTCAGGAAATATTTGAAGGCCTCAAGGCCTACCGCGGTCCAAAAGGCGAAGTTTATCTTTTTCGCCCAAAGGAAAATATTAAAAGGATGAATATTTCGGCGGAAAGGCTCTGCATGCCGTTAATGGATGAGGAAATTTTTCTGGAAGCTATCAAAAAACTGGTTGTTCTGGAAAAGGACTGGGTGCCCAAAGGCGAGGGAACATCTTTATATATCCGTCCGATCATGATTGCCACTGAAGCTGCTTTGGGCGTTCATCCGGCCAATGAATATCTCTTTTTTATCGTGGTTGGGCCGGTAGGGGCTTATTATCCACAGGGATTTTCACCAACCAAGATGTTTGTTTCGCAGGATCATGTGCGCGCGACAAAAGGCGGCACCGGACACGTCAAGGCGGCGATCAACTACGCTGCAAGCCTTTTTGCCACCCGCATTGCCACCAACAAGGGATATACTCAGGTTTTATGGCTGGACGCTATTGAAAACAAATATATTGAAGAAGTGGGTACCAGCAATATCTTCTTTGTTATCGACGATGAACTGATTACGCCGCCTCTGGGAGGAACAATCCTGCCGGGAATTACCCGTAATTCGGTGATTAAACTGGCCAAGCATTTTAAAATTAAGGTTGTGGAGCGGCTGATAACCATTCATGAAGTCATTGAATCATCTAAAAATGGAAAGCTTAAAGAAGCTTTTGCCTCAGGAACGGCGGCAATTATCTCACCGGTTGGTCAGATTCATTACCGCGGCAGAGATTATTTAATCAATGGCGGGAAAACAGGCCCTATTGCCGAAAAATTATATAACGAAATTCTGCAAATTCAGTATGGCATGAAAGAGGATCCCTTTAAATGGCGTGTCCAAATTTCAGATTAGAGTAATACCAAGTTGCTTTCAAACCCCGCTATGCGGGATAGTTCGACTAACCAGTTTCAGAATCCGAAACTGGGGTCTAACTAACTAGAACATCCTTTTTTGAAAGCTTACTTGGTATTATGCCCAAAGAAGGGCAATTCTGAAATTTTCCCTTGGATACGGGCACTTGGATTTGTATTCAACAATGTTGTGGAAAAGCCTGTTGATAACAATGTTGATAATCCCCGCAAGTGCCTGATTAACACGATTCTACACCAAATTGCTTAAGGTTTGAGCAAGTATAATTAGTAACAATATCAAACATTTAAATACATAGCCTTTAATTATGGCGACTTATAGCCGGGGTAGGAATCAGATATGAACTTTCTTGAAAAAAATATGCCATTTATGTCCATTTTTTCAAATATTTTTGATAAAAAAATGGTTGAAAAAAATCTTCAAGCTTTTAAGCAATTTACAATAATTGCTTTTAAAATTTGTATTGCCATGATGGTTTTTTGCGGTTACTTTGTGTGTCCGTTGTCTGCGGCAGAACTGCCCCCAATTGATGATGTTGTCAGTCGCCTGCAGCAGACTTATGAACAAACGATAGATTTCAAAGCTGATTTTATTCAGGAATCAACAATAAAATCGATAAAAAGAACTGATGTAGAAGAAGGCGCTGTTTTTTTTAAGAATCCGCGAAACATGCTTTGGAATTATACAAAACCAAAAGCCAAAAAACTGGTGATTAATTCCCGAAAAGTATGGCTTTACCTGCCGCAAGAGAAAGTAGCCTACACGCAGGATGCTGACTATATCTTTCAATCAAAGGTATTAATTAAGTTTTTAACTGGTTTGGGAAAGTTAAAAGATGATTTTACGATTGAATACGCTAAACCCAATGCCCTAGATAAAAATGAAAATTACCGGCTGGTATTAACACCGCTGGAGAAAAGCGCCTCTTATAATACCCTGCAAATTACTGTCGATAAGAATATTTTTTATATTTTGCAGGTCAACTTCGACGATACCTTTGGCAATTCTACAAATTTGCAATTTTCAAATATTACCATAAACACAGGTCTTGCGTCCCAGATTTTCCAATTTCAGCCTCCGGCAGGTGTAAGCATTTTTAAAATGCCATAAAAGCAAATCGCAGGAAGCGTACGAATGACAGGTGATTGCGGCTAAGCAATTATATACAAACTTTGCTATTTTACCGCAGCGGATGCGAAAGACTCGGTTCGATCATTTTTTCTCCAGGCGTTTTCTTTTCTCTGGCGCATCCAGATAGTTATTCCGGGAGACAACCATTTTTTTTGTTTCCTTCTCCAGCTTTTCGCGGGCATCTCCGGCAATCCGTCCGCCTTTTCTGGCGGCCGTGCGGTTCTCGTCAAAACCCTGCGCGTCTTGAGTTTTGGTGATCTCTGTTGTAGCGGCCTCACCCAGCATGGCAAAGATTAACTCCAGATCGTTCATGTGATCCCGCAGATTTTCGCGTTCCAGCCCTTTCAAATCTTTATACTCTGATGGCGTAAGCCCAAAGGTGGCTTTGGAGATTTCAGCCGTCAGAATGGCGTATTCTTTTTCCAACCCGACTTTTCGATTTTTCCATTCGTCAGTCAATTCCGCACGGATCGCAATTCCGCGCATCCGCTTTTCAATCCAATCGTCAGAATAGCCTTTGGCGCGGTAAAGCGCTTTTGTCCTTTTTGTGGCCAGTTCCGGGTCTTCTATTTCCTGCACGCGCTCATAACCGACCTTTGCCAGCCAGCGTTTGAAAGGCTCGGCCTTGGGCGAAGGTATCGACTGGATAATGCGGAAAATGCCTTCCGTGTTGGCACAAAGCATACGCTGGATTCCTCCGTCGGTTTCGATGGAAAGGGTATGTACAATTTGTACCCACCCTTTGCCAAGTTCCTGGTCTCGTTGCTTCATTCGCTGAATATACTGCTTTGGATCTTTAGAATCTATAAGGGCAAGAACGACATCCTCAACCACAAACCACCACTCGTCGTTATTAAGTTTTTTCCTAATGCCCTTGCCTCGAAAAAGTGCGATCTTTGTTTCCATGACTCTCTCCTTGAAAACCATTGACTTGAATCCCATAACCAAAATAAACACACGTTTTTTATTTTATACCCATCGCACAAGCATCAGACCACAGCCGAAGCCCTCCGCACCTTTCCTTTGTCGCCATTTCTATTCAATGATTATTATTTCATCCTGTTCGTGACTTGGGTCTTCCATTGGCTTCACATATCTGACTATGGCTTGATCGCCGATTTGTTTTTTTAGTCGGTGCGCTAAAACAAGACCTCGCTTGTGAAATGACTCCCACTGAAATCGTCGGAATTCTGCATAATGCTCAAACTGCAATACCCAGTCATCAAAGTCCTCCTGCAATTCTTTTGATACTTTGGAAAGGCACTCCTCATCGTCTGCCCAGCATTTATAACTGGCTATGTTAGGGCCAACATGATGACAATCAGGGGTTGAGTCTCTGAGCGCCCAGAGATATGGTCCACTTCCATAATCCGGCATAACTGAAAAAATTGGCTTAATCATAGTATGCTCCTTTGTCCTATAATTTAGCAGCCTTGGTCATGCCAACCCGTCATAGATGACCTTGCCACTTTTTTTGCTAACGCAAATAATATTGCCATCGCCCATCCTAGTCGGGTCTTCAGAGGGTATCCATACAGTCCAGCAAGGCGTATCGTTGGGGATGTTGTAAAGTATGCAGCCTGCCGGAAGGCCATCTTTAAGCTCAAAATTACGCGGCACTTTTTTGATTAAGCGTTTTCGGATAATGCGCGAAGCTCTTTTTCGCGATAACCAATTCCACCATTCATTAATCTTTTGTTTAATCAAAATAATTTGCAACCTCCGCGCCAAGAGCGATTCTATTTATCAATTGTACTATTTTTTATTGTAGACAGCATTGATTAGATTATTAAGTTTGTTCGCTGCCGCGGCAGGATCCGATGCTGCACAAATTGCCGAGACAACCGCAATGCAATCGGCCCCGGCGGCAATGACATCTGTGGCATTAGCCTCATTGATCCCGCCAATGGCCACAAGCGGATGGCGGCTAAAAGTTTTGATTTTCGCCAGCCCATCAAGTCCCCAGGCGCCTTTGGTATCAGTTTTTGTCGGTGTGGTAAAAATCGGACTGACTCCGATATAATCAACATCAAGTTTTTGACACTCCTCAACATCTTTCCAATCTTCCACAGATAATCCGATGATGGCCTTGGCGCCCATGATCTTGCGGGCAATCGCATAAGGCATATCATCCTGGCCAATATGCACACCTTCAGCATCGCAGGCCAGCGCTACATCAATCCGGTCGTTTATAATTAATGGCACGCTGTTGGGTTTGAGAATTTTCTTAAGAGCGATTGATTCTTCGACAAAAAGGCGCGTGGAAATATCTTTCTCCCGCAATTGCACGTAGGCAACACCGCCTTGCACCGCCTGCAGAACTATATCTGCAAGCGTTCTATTACGGCACAAGCCACGATCGGTCACCAGATAGATACCGCGCATAATCATCCTTCAATCTTTAAGCGTTTGTTTATATCATCTTCCGTCAACAAATAGAGAACATCCAGAAAATTTACCTGCAAGCTACCTGGACCCGCTGATTTTTCGACGGCCATTTCTCCGACTATGCCCATTACTGCCATAGCCTTTGCCGTTGCCGCAAAGGGTAATGCTTCCACCGCGGCAAAAGCACCGCAGAGCGCCGATGCCGTGCAGCCCAGGCCTGTAACTTTTGTCATCAGAGGATGACCGTTTTTTATCTTCAATATTTTTTCACTGTCGATAATATAATCTGTCGTGCCACTGATACAAACCACGCATTTATGCGTTTGGGCCAACTTCTGCGCCGTGTCGATTGCGGCATCAGGATCAGCGGCACTATCCACACCTTTGGTTTTGGATTGATCATCAGCAAGAGCCATTATTTCGGAGGCGTTCCCCCGAATAATTGTCGGCTGTCCGCTCTGAATCAATTCCCGTGCAGTTCTGGTACGGTAAGCGGTTGCACCGGCACCTACCGGATCAAAAATGATAGGAATGCCTGTTTTACGGGCTTGATGTAAAGCTTTAAACATCGAGGCCACCCAGTGTTCGCTAAGAGTCCCGATATTAATGACCAGGGCCTGGGCGATTGCGACCATTTCTTCGACTTCTTCTGCCGCGTGCGCCATTACTGGTGATGCTCCGATGGCAAGCAATGCGTTTGCCGTGCTGTTCATCACCACGTAATTGGTAATATTATGAACGACCGGCGCCTGCTTTCGAATTGCTGTTATGGATTCATAGACACGCGTTGCGCTTATCTGCATATATTTTACTCCCCTTAAAATATGATTTTATACCAAGTAGCTATCAAATATTCAACGGTTGATTTACCGAGCATAATA
>JBAXON010000088.1:0-11425 GCA_037133255.1 Deltaproteobacteria bacterium | reverse complement strand
TTCATCTGATTGTGGGAACTGCCATTAATCCCAATCAGGTTGCTGATCTCATCCGGGGAGAACCGATGAGAATGGTCTACATTCGGGAGCTGGTAAACGACCTCAATGCCAGAAATAAGATTGTTACAGTTGAGAGAGTATAATTTATTCCTCTTGATGAACAATCATTTTTCCCTGTTTATCCTGTAAAAACAATCGCCTGGGCATGGATATTCTGACGGTGGTGCCTGTGGGACATTTATGCGCATCAGCATTGGATTCAATGGAAATTTCGCCGCGATGGGCTTTGACTGTAGCATAAGCCTGCGGTAGTCCCAGGCCGGTTCCGTCGCCTACCTGTTTTGTGGTAAAAAAAGGCGTAAAAAGAAGTGGTATGTTTTCTTCGGTAATGCCCGCTCCAGTATCGCTCAGTGTGATTGCCACATGCCGTTTATCTCCCTCAACCGTAATCGTTAACAAGCCTCCAACTGGCATAGCTTCAATAGCGTTTTGTTCCAGATCAGAAAAACAGGTTACCATTTGTTCATGGTCGATCCACATCGTTTCATCGTCAAGAAAAGACTTCAACTTAATGGCAATATGATCATGAGGAGATAGCCTCAAAAGGCTATCTCCGATTATCTTGAGAATATTGGTTTCCCTGAGCTTCAGATCAAACAAATGTCTACGACCTCCTTTAAGTATACCAATCACAGTTAAATGAATAACACTTTCTTCGCCAAATAAAAAGTTCAAACTATCTTATTGACTTGGAAGCCAAAACCATGTTAAAAAAATTGCCAATGAATATGATCTCGTAAAAAAGTCAATGTTGACTCTTTTTGCTTATTGTAAGGAGATTTAATTGAAACTAAGTGAAGTAAAAAATATCCTTAATGCTGATGTAATTGTTGGCGAAGAACATCTGGATTTAGAAGTAAAAACAGCGTTTGGGGCCGATTTAATGAGCGATGTTTTAGCGTTTGCCAAGGCAGGAAGCCTTTTGCTTACCGGTTTAACCAATAGCCAGGTAATCCGAACTGCTAATATTCTTGATATCGCCGCAATCATTCTGGTTAGAGGCAAAAAGCCTTCAACTGAAACTATTAATCTGGCCAAGGAGCTTAAAATTCCCCTGTTGACAACAAAATATATCTTGTTTGAAACAGCCGGCCGTCTTTACGCTAAAGGCATAGTTGGTTGCCTGGAAAAAGTTGAAAATAACAGTGTCCTCGACTGAAAATAATTTATATCAGGATAGCTTTGATATCGAAGGTGGAAATTTTAACAAAGCGGGTATCGTTTCCACACGCATCAAATCGATATTGAAATCAATGGGACTAGCCGCGGAAGTGGTCAGAAAATGTGCCATTGTTTGTTACGAATCAGAAATAAATGTAGTCTCTTACGCCCGCAAAGGTGTTGTTAATTTAACGGTCAACTCTGAAACTGTCCTGATTGAAGTTGTTGATGAAGGCCCGGGAATTCCCAATATTGATGAGGCCATGCAACAAGGATACTCTACCGCTGATCATAAAATTCGGGAAATGGGCTTTGGAGCTGGCATGGGATTACATAACATCAAAAGCTATTCCGACGAATTCAACATTTCATCGGAAGTCGGTAAAGGCGCACGTCTTTTAATGAAAATAACTATAAGTAATGTAGATAAGAAATAACTTATTTTGGGTATTAAAATGAATTTAGAAACCATAGTCAAAGAATTGAGCTTAGATGTAAGATGCGCGCCGGAGAATCTTAAAAATAATGTCACTGGAGGTTACACGGGTGATCTTTTAAGTGATGTTATAGCAAATTCCCGTGAAGGTTATGTATGGATAACCAGGCAGGTACACCAGAATATTGTCGCTGTGGCAAGCCTGAAAGACCACGCAGGTATTATTCTAATTAATTCCTGCCAACCAACAAAGGAAACGTTGGAAAAAGCAAGCCAGGAAAAAATACCGATAATGGTTTCGGATTTGCCTGCCTTTGAGTTAACCGGCAAAATTTATAATCTATTAGGGAAGTAAAATTATTTCCCAACACCCGCTTTCCGGAAAAAACAATGCTGAAAGTATTCAACTGCGATCTGCATGTCCACACTTGCCTCTCACCCTGTGCCGAGCTAGATATGCACCCTATGGCTTTAGTGCAGAAAGCCATAGAAGCAAAGCTCGATATGATCGCCATCTGCGATCATAATTCGTCCGCAAACGTTCCTTACGTAATCAAAGCCGCCAAAGCAAGCAAGCTGAAGATACTGCCCGGCATGGAGATTACAACAGCCGAAGAAGTTCACCTTTTAGCGATATTTGATTCTCTGTCCAATCTAACTCTAATGCAAAATATTATTGATCAGCATCTGACAGGAGTTAATGATGAAAATCTCTTTGGCGTCCAGGCTATTGTCAATGAAATTGGCGAGGTGGAAGGAATAGAGAACAAACTACTTATCGGCGCAACTGATTTATCCCTCGATGTCCTGATTGCCCATATTCATCAAATTGAAGGGCTGGCTATTGCCGCGCATATTGACAGGGAAAGCTTCAGTATCTTAAGTCAGCTTGGATTTATTGATGATGGTGCTGATTTTGACGCGCTCGAGATAACGCCTCGCACGGGTTTTGACCAGGCCAGAATTAAATATTCGGAACTCAGTAAATTCTCCTTTATTGTTTCCTCCGACTCTCATTATATAAAAGATATCGGGCAGGTTTTTACACAAATGATTCTTTCGGAACCAACATTTCCCGAATTAAAAATGGCTTTAAAAAAACAAAATGGCCGTTACGTAATGGAGTACTGATGCTAGAACTAGCCGCGCATATTCTGGACATTGCCGAAAATTCCGTTCGGGCAGACGCCAAACTGATTGAAATCGCTATTAATGAAGATACGGCAAATGATTTTCTTTCCATAGAAATTATTGATGATGGTCACGGGATGAATTCAGATGAGATAAAAAAAGTTTTAGACCCATTTTATACAACAAAAACTGTCAGGCGCATTGGCCTGGGCATTCCACTTTTGGCCGATGCCGCCCAAAGATCAGGCGGAAATCTGCAACTTGAATCTACGGAAGGCAAAGGAACAACTGTTAAATCAACATTCTGCCTCAGTAATGTGGACAGGCAGCCTATGGGTAATATCATCAGTACAATAATTATTCTTATTGCCGGCAATTCAGATGTTGATTTTTTTTACAAACACAGGCATAATGACCGCCGGTTTGAACTTGATACTAGAGTAATACGTAAAGAAATCGAGGATGTACCCATTAATCATCCTGAAATATTAAAGTATATCCGGGGTGTTTTAGAAGAAGGTTTTAGCGAAATAAAGCCAGAGGCTTAGCCTGCCCCAGGGATCGAGGAGGAATTGAATGCAAGCGGAAGAAACTGATCTATTAAAAGAATTCACAAAAGAACAAGTAGCAAAGCTAGACAGCATTATTGAAAAATTTAAGGGTAAGCCGGGCGGATTAATTCCGGTATTAGAAGAGGCGCAGGTTGCTTTGGAATATATTCCCCTGGTCGTGCAGAAAAGAATTGCCGCCGGGTTGAATCTGCCACTGAGCCGTGTTTATGGCGTTGTTACCTTTTACTCATTTTTTACCATGACACCGCGGGGTAAACACACTGTTCGAGTTTGCCTGGGTACTGCCTGCTATGTCCGCGGTGGCAAGGCGCTAACCGATGCTTTGGAAAAACAATTCGGTATCAAACAAGGTGAAACCACCGCTGACCGTATGTTCACACTGGAGAGCGTCCGATGTCTGGGTGCCTGTGGATTAGGTCCTGTTGTGGTGGTGGATGAAGATGTCCATGGCCGGCTTAAGCCCGGCAAAGTTAAAGAAGTTTTAAGTCAATACAATTAATAATATTTCTGGCTGATAAAAATGGAGGAAACGCTGATGGCAAAATTAACTATTGCTGATTTAAAAAAAATTAAAGAAAAGGTGCACAAAGAAATGTCTCTGCGTGATGGAGACCGTCGCGTCAAAGTAACTGTTCATATGGGAACTTGCGGTATTGCCTCCGGCGCCAAAGAAGTAATGGATACATTGCTGCAAGAAATTGAAGCAGCCGGCACAAATGATGTTATCGTTACTACATCCGGTTGCATGGGGCTTTGCAGCCGCGAACCTCTGGTCACCGTTGAAGTTTTAAATCAAGCACCAATTAAATATGAATACATTAATCCCAATAAAATGAGGCAGGTTTTTAAAAAGCATATTTTAGCGGGAGAAATTCAGACGCCCTTTGTTCTGGCAAAAGGCTCTGAAGTAAACAAGTAAATTTGTCACCCGTCATGCGCTGAAAATAGAATGCATGATCATTTTTTAAGGAGGATGTTGGCTAAATGAAGGTTTTTCGCTCACACTTATTACTTTGCGGAGGCACTGGTTGTCAATCTTCCGGCAGTATCGCCGTCAAAAAAGCTTTAATAGAAGATCTCGACCATAGAAATTTGACTGAAGAAATTAAAGTTGTAGAAACAGGATGCAATGGCTTTTGCGCCTTAGGCCCGATCCTGGTGGTTTATCCTGAAGGCGTTATTTATGTTAATCTAAAACCGGCAGATATTCCTGAACTGGTTGAAGAACACCTGATTAAGGGAAGAATTTTAGAGAGACTATTATATCGGGAACCAGGCTCTGATAAAATAATTCCTACTATGCAGGAAATTCCGTTCTTTGCTCTTCAGGAATTGAGGGTTTTAAAAAATCGTGGCCTTATCGACCCAGAAATAATTGAGGAATATATCGCTCGTGACGGTTACGCCGGCATGGCTAAAGCGCTGACAGAAATGACCCCTGATCAGATTGTTCAAGAGATGCTTGATTCCGGCCTGCGCGGACGTGGTGGAGCCGGATTCCCCACCGGCTTGAAATGGAAGTTTGCCGCCGGGTCCAAAAGTGATGTAAAATACGTTTTATGCAACGCCGATGAAGGCGACCCCGGTGCTTTCATGGATCGAAGTGTTCTGGAAGCTGACCCGCACGCCGTTCTGGAAGGAATGGTCATTGCGGCCAAAGCCATCGGCTCTAATCAGGGCTACGTCTATTGCCGCGCCGAATATCCATTGGCGATTCATCGTTTAAATGTCGCGATTAACCAGGCCAAAGAAGCAGGCTTGCTGGGAAAAGATATTTTAGGCACAGGTTTCAATTTTGATTTGGAAATTTATCAGGGCGCAGGCGCGTTTGTCTGCGGCGAAGAAACAGCGCTGATGACTTCTATTGAAGGAAAAAGGGGCATGCCCCGCCCGAGACCGCCCTTCCCCGCAGTTGCCGGCTTATGGCAAAAACCAAGTATCCTCAATAACGTAGAAACGCTGGCTAACGTCGGACAGATAATGCTGCGCGGGGCAGCCTGGTATGCTTCCATCGGCACGGAAAAAAGTAAAGGCACAAAAGTTTTTGCTTTAACCGGAGACGTTGCCAACGTGGGACTGGTCGAAGTTCCCATGGGAACTTCACTCGGCACTATCGTTTATGATATCGGCGGAGGCATTCCCAAAGGCAAGAAGTTTAAAGCCGCGCAATTAGGCGGTCCCTCCGGTGGTTGTATCCCCGTTCAGCATTTAAACGCTTCTGTCGACTACGAGAAAGTTGCCGAGCTTGGCGCTATCATGGGCTCCGGTGGATTAATCGTCATGAATGAGGACAAGTGCGCAGTCGACATGGCCAGGTTTTTTATGGATTTCTGCCAGGATGAATCCTGCGGTAAGTGCACGCCATGCCGCGAAGGCACAAAACGCATGCTGGATCTTTTAACCAAAATCACCCATGGGAAAGGTCAAGAAGGAGACATACAACTTCTGGAAGAAATGGCAGGCGTTATTAAAAACGCCGCTCTCTGCGGCCTGGGACAAACCGCTCCTAATCCGGTACTGAGCACCATTCGCTATTTCCGCAAAGAGTATGAAGAACACATTCGCGACCATCGCTGCCGTGCTGCTGTTTGCTCGTCAATGTTTAAATCACCCTGTCAACATACCTGCCCGATTGAGATGGATATTCCTTCCTATATCGCGCTGGTGAGAGCGGAAAGATTTGACGACGCCTACAAAATTCTTTTGCAGACCAACCCTTTCCCGTCTGTTTGCGGCAGAGTATGCGATCATAAATGCCAAAGCAAATGCCGCCGTGGCAATATGGATGAGGCTATCGCCATCAAATTCCTGAAGCGCTTTATTACAGATAACGCGCCAAGACCAAAAAATGAAGCGGTACCTGTCACTCGCAAAGAAAAGATAGCTGTTGTCGGCGGAGGCCCCTCCGGTTTAACTGCTGCGCGCGATCTGGCTCTGCGCGGTTATAAAGTAACTGTTTTCGAAGAATTACCCAAAGCCGGCGGAATGCTTTATTGGGGTATCCCCTCTTACCGTCTACCGCGCAATATTCTGGATTCTGAAATTGAAGATATTCGCAATCTGGGAGTAGATATTCGCCTCAACACTCGCATTGGCCGAGAAATATCACTTCCTCAATTGGAAAAAGATTTTGACTTTATATATCTTGCCACTGGCGCTCATAAGAGCCAGAAAATGGGAGTACCTGGTGAAGATATGGGCAATGTTTTCGGCGGCGTTGAATTCCTGCGCGAATTTAATGCCAATGAAGATAAATGGCTAAAAGGCGAAAAGACTCTTGGTAAAAAAGTTGCTGTCATCGGCGGTGGCAACTCCGCAATTGATGCCGCCCGTGTTGCTCTTCGTGTCGGATCAGAAGTAACCATTCTCTACCGGCGTTTAAGACAGGATATGCCCGCGGCCGAAGAGGAAATTAAGGCTGCCGAAGAAGAAGGAATCAAGATCGAATACCTAGTAGCTCCTCTGAAAATTGAAGGTAAAAATGGCAAAGTCAGTTCGATTGCCTGCCAGCGAATGACGCTGGGTGACTTTGATAACAGCGGCCGTAAGAGGCCTGTCGCGGTTGCCGGTTCCGAATTCACGCTAAACGTCGATGCGATTGTCGCAGCTATTGGTCAAGTGCCGGATATGAGTTTTGTTGATAAGAAAACCGGCGTGGAAATAAATAAGTGGGATTGTTACAATGTCGGCAAAGGCTATAAATTACGCACAGCCAACCCACGATATTTTGCAGGAGGCGACGCGGTAACCGGACCCGATACAGTTATAGCGGCAATCGGCGATGGACATCAGGCTGCCGATGACATCGACGCGGCCATCCGCAAGCAAAACGGTGAACCCGCCTATGAAAAACCGGCGCTGGAGAAAATTGATGTACCTTTAATCATCGATGAAGAAAGTATCGAAGCTCCTCAAATGCACATGCCGGAAATGCATCACGATACTCGTAAATTGAGTTTCGCCGAAGTGGAACTGGGCTTTAACCGTGAAGATGCCATTAAAGAAGCATGCCGCTGCCTGCGCTGCGATGCTGCTGTTTAATACATAATTTTGAGATGATAAGGAAGACATATTCCATATCAACAACAGTTACAACAGTTAAATGAATAGAACACCGAAAGGCAATCGGCTGCATATCGCGCTGATAGGGCGCACCAATGTCGGCAAGTCCAGCCTGCTGAATTTAATGCTAGGTCAGGATATAGCCATCACCTCACCTATCGCCGGAACGACAACAGACATTGTCGAAAAAGCCATGGAGCTATTGCCGCTCGGGCCTGTTCTGTTTCTCGATACGGCAGGACTGGACGATGTTTCAAAATTATCAGGTGCCCGACTTAAAAAAACGGCTAAGGTATTTGAACGCGCTGATGTCATTATTCTGGTTACTGAGGCTAATACCTGGACTGATTATGAAGAAGCAGTTCTTGCTGAATCGCAATGCCGTAAGACACCAATCTTGATTGTCATCAACAAAACTGATTTGCGTAAGCCTTCCCCTGATCATCTGAAATTTCTGCAATCAAAATCAGCACGGAATCTAACTGTTTCCTGCAGCGACCAATCGCAACGCCAGAATTATCTGGATGCCTTAAAACAGCAATTGCTGGAGGTTGCCCCCGCGGATTTTGCAGGTACGCAATCGCTCCTCTGTGACTTGCTGCCACCGGGAGGTCTGGCTGTTTTAGTAGTACCCATTGATTTGGAGGCGCCCAAAGGCAGGCTTATTCTACCCCAGGTACAGACGATACGTGACGCGCTCGATTGCGATGCCATGACTCTCGTCGTCAAGGAAAGAGACCTTACCGCCGCTCTGGCCAATCTGAAATATCCACCCGCCATTGTCGTGACTGATTCTCAGGCCATACTCAAAGTCGCAGCCGATGTCCCGAAAGATATTCCGGTTACCACATTTTCCATTCTTTTTGCGCGGCAAAAGTCAGATCTAATCGTTATGGCGGAGGGGGCAGCGACCATTGAAAGCTTGCAGCCGGGCGATAGGATTTTGATTGCTGAAGCCTGCTCCCATCACGCGCTGGAAGATGATATTGGTCGCGTGAAAATCCCCCGCTGGCTCGGACAATATGTGGGGGGCGATCTCGAGATAGACATATCTTCAGGGCGGGATTATCCTGATGATTTAAAAAAGTATAAGCTGATTTTGCATTGTGGCGCCTGCATGATGAATCGCCGGGAAATGCTCACCCGTATGCGTAAAGCACAGAAAGCTGGCGTGGCGATAACCAATTATGGTGTTGCTATATCCCTTATGCAAGGCAATATAAAGCGAAGCCTTGCGCCCTTCCCTGACGCTCTGCATGCCTTCGAAAAAGAAAGTGAAGACAAGAAGACAGGAAAGATCCATGATTAAAGATTTTATCAACGACGCTAATATTAAAAATATACTTGATCGCGCCGAAAATCCCCCAAAAACAAAAGTTTTGGAAATAATAACCAAAGCCTACGAACTCAAAGGCCTGTCGCCTGAAGACGTTGCCGCGCTGTTACAGACCGAGGATGACGAACTGATCGCTATTATTTTTCAGGCGGCACAAGTTATCAAAGAAACTATTTATGGCAACCGCCTTGTTATGTTCGCTCCGCTTTATGTTGCCAATCTCTGCACAAACAATTGTTTGTATTGCGGCTTCCGCAGTGACAACAAAGAGCTCAACCGTGTCGCCCTGACGATGGATCAAATCTCTAAAGAAGTACAGGTTCTGGAACGCGAAGGTCACAAACGCCTGCTCATGCTTTGCGGAGAACACCCTGCCGGCTCAAGTCTGGATTACTTTATGGAAGCAATCGAAACCGCCTATTCTGTGAAAACTGAACACGGTGGCGAAATTCGACGCATTAACGTTGAGCTTGCTCCCCTCGAAGTAGATGGATTTAAGCGCCTGAAAAAAACCGGCATCGGCACTTATCTTTTATTTCAGGAAACATATCATCACGAAACCTATAAAAAGATGCATCCATCCGGTCCTAAAAAAGATTATACATACCGTCTTACCTCTATGCACCGCGCGCAGGAAGGTGGCATTGATGATGTGGGAATAGGCGCACTCTTCGGTCTTTACGACTATAAATTTGAAGTATTGGGTCTTCTGCTTCATGCCTTGCAACTGGAAAAGGACTGTGGCGTAGGCCCCCATACCATCTCCATACCCAGACTGGAACATGCCCTCAATGCGCCGGCGGCCATCAAACCGCCGCATCCGGTAAGCGATCATGACTTCAAAAAGCTTGTGGCTATAATCCGGTTGGCAGTTCCCTACACGGGGATGATTCTCACCACCAGAGAAACAGCCGCTATGCGTGCTGAAGTTTTTGCACTCGGTGTCTCCCAGATCAGCGCCGGATCACGAACAAATCCCGGCGGCTATCAGGAAGATACCAGCGAGGCTTTCCGCGCCGCGCAATTCAATCTCGGCGACACCCGTTCACTAGATGAAGTTATTTTAGATATCACGGAAAAAGGACACATACCCAGCTTTTGCACAGCATGTTATCGTCTGGGGCGCACCGGTAAAAATTTTATGGATCTGGCCAAGCCCGGACTGATTCAAAAATTCTGTCAGACCAACGCTATTTTTTCTTTTAAAGAATATCTACTTGATTACGCCAACCCCGCAACGCGCCTCGCAGGTGAAAGGTTGATCGGGCAGATGCTTTCCTGCAAATTCACACCGCAAAGTAAAAAATCCATTATCAACAAACTCCAGAAAATTGAAGATGGTAAAAGAGATGTCTATATCTGAATCCATAAAAAATCTGATCGGCAAAGCTCAAGATGGCCATGATTTAAGCCGCAAAGAAATCGCACAACTGCTCTCTGTACCGGCCAAGTATTCGCCTGTACTTTTTGATGCTGCCGATAAGGTCAGAAAAGAGGAAGTAGGTGATGAGATATTTTTGCGTGGCATTATTGAATTTTCCAACCACTGCGATCGTAACTGCTTATATTGCGGCCTGCGCAAGGGCAACTCCAAACTAAGCCGCTACCGGATGACGGAAGATGAAATTATAGCGACAACACACGAAATCAAAAAATCGGGTGTTCCCACAGTAGTGCTTCAATCCGGTGAAGATTCCTATTACAAGGCCGATACTGTCTGCCGCCTGATTAAACGAATTAGAAAAGAAACAGATTTAATCATTACCTTATCTATTGGCGAACGTGATTTAAATGATTATAAAGCATTTCAGCAAGCGGGAGCTAATCGCTATTTGCTCAAGCATGAAACGGCTTCAGTGGAGCTATACAATTATCTGCGTCCCGAATGCAATTGGGATGATCGCCTTAAATGCCTGCGCTTACTGAAGGAAATTGGTTTTGAAACCGGCACAGGAAACATGGTGGGATTACCCGGTCAAACAACAGAAATATTGGCCGATGATCTGCTGGTAATGAAATTTCTGGATGCGGACATGCTGGGAATAGGGCCATTTATTGCGCATTCCGACACGCCTCTCGCGGGAATAGACAATGATGATCTTGATCTGACATTGCGGGTCATAGCTGCCGCCCGCCTGATCACCCGCGACACCAATATTCCCGCTACTACGGCGCTTGCCACATTACATCCGCAGGGACGGCTTTACGCACTTCAAGCCGGCGCCAATGTTGCCATGCCTGACTTTACACCAGAAATTTACAAAAACCGTTATGTTATTTATCCCGGCAGGAAGGATGTCGGTTCAGCACTTGAAATAATCAGCGAACTGGAAAAAGATTTTTATTCCATCGGTAGAACCATAAATTACAGTGTCGGTAATCGACAGACGAAAAGATATTAATTCCAAGGGATTATTATGGCTCATCACACCGGCACCTCTGTATATGAAAGATTTTCTCAAAGAATAAATAAATTTCCTCAGGGGGCACCGCCTTCTGAATCCTGGTATAAAATACTTAAAATACTTTTTTCGGAAAAAGAAGCCGAGCTGTTATCCCTTGTTCCGCTAAAACCATTCAACCTGAAACAGGCTGCGGCTATCTGGAAAAAATCAGAAGTCGAAACACAAGAGATTCTCGATACCCTCGCCGACAGGGGCAACATTC
>JBAXON010000087.1:0-11506 GCA_037133255.1 Deltaproteobacteria bacterium | reverse complement strand
AGGTCGGGACACATTATACTTTGCATAAGGGGTAATTTCCAACAGCCCTTGGCTATTGGAAAGTTCGACCAATAAACTTCAGTACACTCTGTTTCTGAAGCTTGGGTCTCACTAATTTCCATCTTGCAAACTACGGCCCAATGCGTTATAGGCAGACAAATTTAGACAGCAATACTATCTACATACAAAGGAGCTGGCATGAAAGCAAAAAACGCCCAAAAAAATGTGTTAGTCAGCGTGGTTATGGGAAGTGACTCGGACTTGCCCATCATGACCGAATCAGCAAAAATATTGGAAGAATTCGACATCGGGCATGAGCTGATTTTAACTTCGGCACATCGCACACCACAGCGCACAACAAAGTATGCGACTTCAGCAGCCGGTCGCGGAGTTAAAGTAATTATTGTCGGAGCCGGAGCAGCCGCGCATTTGGCAGGAGTAATCGCCTCGCAGACTATGCTGCCGGTAATCGGCGTCCCGATTGATGCCACATCCCTGCATGGCCTTGATGCCCTGCTCTCCACAGTGCAAATGCCCGGCGGAATTCCTGTGGCCACAATGGCTATCGGCAAGGCAGGGGCTAAAAATGCCGCCTTGTTTGCTATCCGATTACTAGCCTTGGAAGATAAAAAAATCAGCGCTGCGCTTTTAGCCTACATACAAAAGATGGCCGAGGACGTGGAAAAGAAGCAGGAAAACCTGACTACCTCGTAAATCGCCCGGATGCTTCGTTGCGCTGCACCCCTCGTCGTTGCGATGTACGCTAGAGGTACATCTCACTCCTCGGGTTTGGCGCGTCTTGCCTGCGGCCTATTTACAAGGTAGTCTAAAAATTAACTATATTAAACTCTGGAAAAACCTTCATGCCGGAAATCCTGAAAGTAAGTGACAAGAACTCTGAAGAAGCAATCCTGGCTAGAGCTGCGGAAATTGTTGCCCAAGGCGGTATTATTGCCTACCCGACAGAAACTTTTTACGGACTGGGAGCGGACGCCACCAATGAAAAAGCAATCTCAAAGATTTTTGCCATCAAAGGCAGAGATTTCAAAAACCCTATATCGCTGATTATTGGTCAAACAGATGATGTTTTACCTCTTGTGCAGGATGTGCCGCAATTAGCAAAAAAACTGATGGCTGCATTCTGGCCCGGCGCACTGACCATAGTCTTTTCAGCGGCAGATATTGTATCACCGCTTCTGACAGCGGGAAGCGGCAAAATCGGATTGCGGGTGTCCAGCCATCCCGGAGCGCGAGGAATTGTTCAAATACTGAAAAGACCGCTTACTGCGACAAGCGCTAATTTAACCGGCGCTCCTGCAAGTGCATGCGCGTCTGAGGTTGCTTTACAGCTCGGCGATAAAATTGACGCTATCATTGATCTGGGCACTACCCCAGGCGATAAAGGTTCCACCATAATTGATGTTACAAGAACTCCTCCGACCATCCTGCGCGAGGGAGCAATAAGCAGCAAAACAATTGAAAAATGTATTGACTCTTAATGACAGATACCTAACTAATCAGGAGGACGTATGGCGCTAACCGAGGATCAGGCAAAACAAATCAAAGGACTTTCCCGCGCGGAAGTCCTAGAAAAACTGAAGACCGAGGGCTACAATGAGCTCCCTTCCTCCAAGAAGCGCAACATCCTGGCCATCGCCTTTGAGGTGGTGAAAGAGCCTATGTTCCTGCTGCTCGTCGCTTGTGGCAGCATCTACCTCTTCCTCGGCGAACCCAAGGATGCCCTGTTGCTGCTGGGTTTCGTGTTCATCATGATCGGAATTACTATTTACCAGGAGGGCAAAACCGAGAAGGCCCTCGATGCCTTGCGTGACCTCTCCAGCCCACGTGCACTGGTTATTCGCGAAGGGAAACGCATCCGTATTCCCGGCCGCGAAGTCGTGAGCGGTGATATGGTCTGTCTATCTGAGGGTGACCGTATTCCTGCCGACGGAGTGGTCGCCTGGTCCCGGAATCTCACTGTGGATGAATCGCTCCTGACCGGAGAGTCGATTTCCGTCAGAAAGACCACCTCTGCGGGAGACCCTGAAAAGCTAAAAATGGAGAAACCTGGCGGCGATGACATCCCCTATGTGTATTCAGGCACCATGGTGGTGCAAGGCCAGGGAATCGCTTTGGTCAAGGGCACAGGAATCCACACCGAGATCGGCACAATAGGCAAAGCGCTGCAAACCGTTGTCCAGGAGGATACGCTGCTACAAAAGGAGACGGGGCGAATTGTCAAAGCGGTCTTCCTCATTGCCCTTCTGCTCTTCGGCATCGTGGTTCTGGTCTATGGGCTGACGCGCGGGAGTTGGATGGACGGGGTTCTGTCCGGCATCACATTGGCAATGGCCCTGCTGCCTGAGGAATTTCCTGTCGTATTAACTATTTTTCTTGCGCTTGGCGCCTGGCGGATCTCACAAAAACAGGTATTAACGCGCAAGATGGCCGCTGTGGAAACCCTCGGGGCGGCCACGGTGCTTTGCACCGACAAGACCGGTACACTGACGCAAAACCTCATGGCCATCCGCATGCTTTATGCCGGAGATAATTTCCATATTATTTCGGACGAGACTCCGGTCCCCTTGCCCGAAACCTTTCATGAGCTGATTGAATTCGGCGTCCTGGCCAGCAAGAGAGATCCCTTTGACCCTATGGAAAAGGCCTTGTTGAAACTGGGGCTGGATAAACTCTCCCAGACAGAACACCTCCATGCCAACTGGAACCTGGTGCATGAATATCCTCTTTCTCCGGAGCTGCTGGCCTTATCGCATGTCTGGAAATCACCTGATGGAAAAGATTTTGTCATCTCGGCAAAAGGCGCACCCGAAGCAATAGCCGACTTATGCCACCTGGATGATAAATACCGGATCGCGCTGATGGAGAAGATTGAAGAAATGGCCGGCAAAGGGCTACGGGTGCTTGGCGCGGCCAAGGCCTACTTCCGGGAAGAAACCCCCCTGCCCTCCATCCAGCATGACTTCATCTTTCAATTCATCGGCTTGATCGGACTTGAAGATCCCATCCGTCCAACCGTGCCGGATGCCATTAGAATGTGCTATTCTGCCGGCATCAAGGTCGTGATGATCACGGGCGATTACCCCATTACCGCTCAGACCATCGCGAGACAAATCGGTCTTAAAAATCCGGACAATGTCATTACCGGCGCGGAATTAGAGCAGATGGATGTGAACACTCTTGCGCAAAAGGTAACGGATGTAAATGTTTTCGCCCGTGTCGTGCCGGAGCAGAAGCTTATTTTAGTGAACGCCCTCAAGGCTGCAGGCCAGATAGTGGCCATGACCGGCGATGGCGTGAATGACGCCCCTGCTCTGAAATCAGCTCATATCGGCATTGCCATGGGTGAGCGCGGCACGGATGTAGCCCGCGAGGCATCAGATCTGGTGCTGCTCAATGATGATTTCTCTTCCATCGTAACCTCCGTCAGACTTGGGCGCAAGATATTTGACAACCTGAAAAAAGCCATGGCCTACATCGTCAGCGTCCATATCCCGATCGCGGGGATGTCACTGCTCCCGGTTTTTCTGGGATTCAAAGAGATGGTTCTGCTGCCTATCCACATCGTGTTTTTAGAGCTGATCATCGATCCTGCCTGCTCTGTGGTGTTCGAGGCTGAACCTGAAGAATCCAAGATCATGGAACGCAAACCGCGCGATCCGAAAGAACGCCTTTTTGGCAAACGCACCCTGGCCATCAGCGCGGCCCAGGGGATCATCGCTTTTATTGTGGTGGGTCTGGTTTTTCAGTCAGCGCTTTCTCTGGGACAACCGATGGATGAGGCCCGGGCCATTGCCTTCGTCACCTTGATTATCTCCAACTTGTGCCTGATACTGACCAACCGGAGCTGGTCAAGAAGCATCTTTGAAGCCTTCAAGACACCCAATCCGGCGCTGGCCTGGGTACTTGGCGGGGCATTCGTATTCCTGGGACTTGTGATCTATACGCCCTTCCTGCAGACTGTTTTCCACTTTGCCCCCATACACGCCATAGATTTCTTTCTGGCTCTCGTCGCCGGAATTGTGAGCATCACCTGGTTCGAACTCTTTAAAATCTTCACACGCAAGGGGCATATCAATCTGCTTGAGGAAAAATCAAACTAAACTTTATTGACAAAAAAATTATGTGCGGGTATAAATTACCAACAAAATTCATCAAAACTATTAAGGAGAATGCATCATGAAAACAATTTTTACGGTACAGCATCGGACAAATGTGATCTTGCTTTTTTTCGTACTCGCAGTAATCTCACTATTTGTAACAAGTGGAGTCATCGCCGCTGAGACAAAACCTGCCGATCAGCAAGACTCGAAGTGTCAGGATAGTCTTATTAAGAGCCAGGTTGAAACGGCCTGTAGCATGCTCAATGAGATATATATCAAACATAAAAATAAAGAACTTACACTGGAACAGGCAAAAAAACTCGGCGCCGACCTGCTTAGGGGTTTGCGTTATGGCCCGGGGAAAAAGAGCTATTTCTGGGCAGACACACTAGAAGGTGTAAATGTTGTTTTGTATGGAGAAAAAGAGACTGAAGGCAAAAGTAGATACGACGCAAAAGACATAAAGGGCACTTTTTATGTAAAAGACTTCATTGTAAAAGGGAAGCTGCCTGGAGGCGGATATTCCAAATACTGGTACAAGAAACTGGGAGGCACCACCCCCATGCACAAAAAATCATACGTTTTACTTTTTGAACCATTCGGCTGGGTAATAGGAACCGGTTATTACATTGATGATGATGCAAAATAGCAGGATTAAATACTCAAAAAGGAGAAATTTATGACAGTAATCCAGTATTTAATGGAAAACATTAACACATATATCCTCGGTTTACTGATTGTTGTCATCTTTGTGCTGGTAACAATCTTAGGCTTGATTATCATGCGGAGGTATCTGCCTCATCAAAAATGTAAAAATCACAATGATGTGGCTGGATTTATCTTTGCTACAATGGGAGTCATCTATGCCGTACTGCTTGCTTTTGTGGTCATCGTAACCTGGGGTAATTTTGATAAAGCCAGTGAAATAACAAGCAAGGAAGCCAACAGCATTGCATCTCTCTACCGGGATTCAATCGCTTTTCCTCCGGAAGTACGCAATCAAATCAAAAGCACCCTGCACGATTATGTAAATGCGATAATCGAAGATGAGTGGCCTCAGATGGTAAAAGGAAGAAGTGCCAAAGTACAAGAGATTCAGAACAATTTATGGCTTATATACACAAATTTCATTCCGAAAAATGAAACACAAAAAACATTTTTGATTGAATCAGTGAGAAAATTAAACGATGCTGGCGAATTTCGCCGGTGGCGCATCGTCAAGGCTCAGGAGAATATTCAGCCAATCCTTTATTTTATTTTGATATTTGGTGGCTTCTTAACAATCGCGTTCACATGTTTTTTCGGTACGGAAAATTTTGTACCGCAAATCATCATGTCCTCCATGCTGGCAGTGATGATCGCTCTCGCTCTTTTTGCAATTGTTGCCCTTGACTGTCCGTTTTCAGGGAATATCAGTATTAAACCGGATGTATTCAGAAACGTCCTGTCATCATTATTAATGAGTATATGAGGTTGGAATTGGAAAAGGATGCCAATCCCAATATCTGGCTTGACATTGAACAAAAAAGCTCGAAATCACCGGTACAAGCGGCCGCTTCTGATGATATATGGCAACTAACTGAAGGCCGGCTGAACCTGGCAAAATACAGACCGGTAAAAGTTCCTGATACCGAAGTTGCGGACGTTTCTACCACGGCAGGGGAAGCACGCTTCGCCTTACGCAATCCGCATAATGACAAATACATCATTATTGGAGATCAAGAGCTATTTCTGTGGAACCTCATGGATGGCCAAAATACAGTTAAAGATATCGCTCTAGAATACATTACCCGATATGACGCATTGGGCTCAGAGTTGTTGATGGACCTTCTGGGTACACTAAGAGAAGATGGATTTCTGGAAGAGCAGCCAGTCTCTGTTTTTCAATCCCTGAAAGAGCATTTTCGTAAAGACACGTTGTCCGCGTCTGTAATGAAAATCGTTGTTTTGTTTGTTCATGGAATCCTGACCACCAGAAAAGCAGACAGCTATTTTAGCTGGATTTATAAGAGCTTTGCGCATGTATTCTACACCCGACTTCTGTTCATATTTGGCATGTTTTTATTCCTGGCCGATATTGCTTTATTCGCGTACTTTTTCCTTATTCAGCACAACGGATTACTGATATCATTTTCATCCTCAGGCGACCATGTGTATGATGATTTCATTGTGCTGATGTTGGTTTTTTTCCTTTCCGTTTTGATCCATGAACATGCTCATGCCTTGACTGTTAAAAAATACGGAAGGAAAATACTCAGGGGTGGTGTAATGCTGTACTTCGGGATGCCTCTGGCATTTGTGGATACAACGGACATCTGGATGAAACCTAAGTGGGCGCGCATTGCAGTCTCTTTTGCCGGCCCTTTTTCCAACGCTTTACTTGGCGGCTTGTTTTTTTCCATAGCAGTATTTCTGCCTGATGCTATTCTGCGCAGCATTTTGTTACAGGCGGCGATACTCAATACTACTCTTTTCTTTCTTAATCTGCTCCCTATCGCGGAGACTGATGGACATTATATTATACAGGATTATCTGGAAATGCCACGTTTGCGGACTCAAGCCCTGAGCTTCATCAGGTCGGGCATGTGGCAAAAATTGGCCCGACGCGAACGCTGGGAAAAGAACGATTTCATCTTCTTCCTTTATGGATTAATATTTATTGCAGGTGTAATATTTACATTGTACTTAGGTTTACATTTCTGGATAACGACCATCGAACATTTGTTTAAAGCGGCGTTATTGCACCCCGCTCTGGTACTGGAACTATTGGGCGTGTTGGTGACCATTATGATTACCTTTATTATAATACGCCTGTGTCTGCTGTGGTCGAAGCGTGCTACCAACATTGAAAATCTATTGCAATCGCGAATTAAAAGTGGTTGACTTCCAACCATATTTCATCAACATAACTTTAAACAAATAAAAGGAGGTAACAAAATGGCAACTGAAGCTGAACTAAAAAAAGTAGGAATTAAAGCTATTGAGGATGATGCGTTTCGTGGTGATTTCCATGCAGACCCGGCAAAAGCGGCAGCTACACTGGGAATTACTTTTACACCGGGACAACTCGATGAAATAAAAAAGAGAAGAGAAGTGCTGGATAAAGCAGGCTTGCGAGAGTCGAAGATGATGGCTATCTTATAATGAAGAAGTACTATTCACGGGTATAAATCCAAAAGCAAGCTGCGGGGTATTATACCCTCCGCTGCGCGGGATTGTTCAACTTACCAATTCCGCTACGCTACGCTTTCGGAATTGGAGTTTCACAATAAATAAAGGGGGATATGATGGCAACTGAAGCTGAATTAAAGAAGGTAGGGATAAAGGTTATCGAAGATGATGCGTTTCGCGTTGCTTTCCAGGCAGATCCGGCGAAAGCGGCAGCTACAATGGAAATTACTTTTACACAGGAACAACTAGATGAGATAAAAAAGAGAGGTGAGGTGCTGGAAAAGGCAGGTCTGCGGGAATCGAAAATGTTCACAGGACCTCTATAAGTATCTCTGAATACTTTAATGCTTTTATGTCAGGAGGTAAAAAATGGCAACTGAAGCTGAACTTAAAAAGATAGGAATTAAGGTTATCGAAGATGACGCGTTTCGCGGTGCTTTCCAGGCAGACCCGGCAAAAGCGGCAGCTACAATGGGCATTACTCTCACTCCGGAACAACTGGGTGAGATAAAAAAGAGGAAAGAGGTGCTGGAGAAAGCAGGCCTGCGAGAATCAAAGATGTTCGGACACCCTATTTAGTAACTCACTTTAAGGAGGGAGTAAAAATGGCAACCGAAGCTGAACTTAAAAAGATAGGAATTAAGGTTATTGAGGATGATGCATTTCACGATGCCTTTAAAGCAGATCCGGCAAAAGCGGCAGCTACGCTGGGAATTACTTTTACACCGCAACAGCTCGATGAGGTAAAGAAGAGAAAAGAGGTGCTTGAAAAAGGAGGTTCGCGGGAGTCGAAGATGATGGGATATCCCTACACTTAATCCTCCGCCACAGCTACAACTTGATAGCCACTCTAATCGTCATGCCGGCGAAGGAGACCGTGTCACGATGTCTTTGCGAGCGAATGTAATGAGCGAAGCAATCTCATAGTCCTTTATAATATTTAGATTGCCACGTTCACTATCGTGAACTCGCAATGACAAATGGCATTGCGACACAGCGTCGCAAAGTAAAAACCAAAGAAAGAAAACCATGCAAAAATCAGTTCTCCTGATAACTATGCCGTTTGCTGAGGTAAATCTTCCATCGCCTGCGCTTAGTTTATTAAAGCCCGTCCTGCAAAGGGAAGGAATCGCCTGCGATGTACGTTATTTAAACATTGATTTTGCGGCCTTTGTCAACCTCGATGATGCATACAGGACAGTAAACGCAAGGCCTATAGCGGGCGAATGGGTATTTAGTGAAGAGCTCTTTGGTGAACTGGCGCCGCCATACGAAGCAGGGACTAGCACTAAGCGAGATAGCAGCGAACTGAGGCCATCGGAATTAGATGCGCCGCTTCTTCGGGAAAAAATGCAGTTGATGCGATCAAAGGCACACTTCTTCATAGAATGGTGCTTGAAAACAATTAACTGGGATAGCTACGATATTATCGGCTTTTCTTCTATGGCTTCGCAACACGTAGCGTCACTCGCCCTCGCTAAAAATATTAAGCGGCTCTGGCCGGATAAAATTATCGCTTTCGGGGGAGTTAATTGCCTTGATATTATGGGACAGGCAACACTTCGGTTGTTTCCCTTTGTTGATTGGGTCTTTATGGGATATTCTGAGTTGTCATTCCCCGAAGCTATTAAAAGATATATTGCCGGTGAAATTCCGGAAGATATACCGGGTGTTGCCTACCGGCAAAATGGCCTTGTTATCACACAAGGGCAGGCACATTCTGATGCAATGGACAACCTGCCCTACCCTGATTTTGATGACTACCTGGCTGCCTTTAAAAATTGGGATAAACATGACTTGCCTTCCATAAATATGCTGATAGAGCTTTCACGTGGATGCTGGTGGGGGGAGAAACATAACTGCATTTTCTGCGGCATCAATTCGCTGGGGCTTACCTATCACCACAAGAGTCCGGAGCGGAGCTATGCTGAAATCACCTCACTGGTTGAGCGCTATGGCATAGAAAGTATACACTTTACTGACTGTATTCTGAGCATGCAATACTATGAAACTCTACTGCCCGCCATCTCTAAGTGGAACAAAAATGTAAGTCTGTACTTTCAATTAAAAACAAATTTGACCCGACACCAAGTAAGCACACTCAAATCTGCCGGCGTCAATGAGTTTCAGCCCGGGATTGAAAGCCTGGACAGCGAGATATTAAAATATATGCAGAAAGGGACAACGCTTCTGCAAAATGTACAGCTTCTCAAATGGGCTCGAGAGTGCGGTATAGTTGCCAAGTGGAATATTCTCTATGGATTTCCTGGTGAACAAACTTCCGCATATTATCGGATGGCAAGCGTTGTCCCGTCACTTGTCCATTTATTTCCTCCTATGGTAGTTACATCTGTCCGGCTGCAACGATTCAGCCCTCTCTTTGCCAACTTCGAGCAATGGGGCTTACGTAATATCAGGGCTTCCCGGGAATACCGGGCAATCTATCCCTTTGAACAAAATGATCTGGACGATTTAGCTTATTGTTTCGATGCGGATTTTGACGGTAAGGAAAACGTTATTGAGTACACCCGGCCGTTGCTGGAAGCGGTAGAAAACTGGGTAAAGTACTGGTCAGCTAATGAGCCACCAATGCTCGCTTTTGAACGCAATAGCGGCGGCGGGCTGACTATCTACGATACCAGGCCGTGCCACTCGAACTCAATTATGGAACTGGAAGGAGATGAAGCCATTGCCTATCTGGCTTGTGATGCCAAACGCTCTTTCTCCTTTATCGCCGCAGAAGTTAAAAAACAGCGGGGCAATGGCAATGATACTGTACTGCGTCGATGCCTGGATGATCTTGTTGAGCGTCGTCTCATGCTGAAGGAGAATGATCAATATCTGAGCCTGGCCAATGATCTTGCGGTCATGGGAAAGAATGTCAGCACAATGCTGCCATTTTTGCTTGCACACAAAGCTGTAAGCTGTGGATGATATATAAAAACATACGGAGGAATAAAATGCTGTGTTGGAATTGTGATGAGCAGGCGTCAGGAGTATGCGCTTTCTGCGGACGCGCAGTTTGCAAGAAGCATGCGGCGGAAATGCCGGCTATTGTGACTATCTATATTGGAGATAAGCAGATTCCGAAGGCGATCGTTGTATCCGGTGCCCTTCACTGCGGTAATTGCAATCCCCAGTCACATCCAATAGAAATGCCGGAAATTTATTAATTGATGCTACACATAACTTTACGGTCATTGCCTGCACTGCTTCTCCTGACAGTCTGGCTCGCTTTTACGACCATCTGCCGGGTTGCTCCCGTATATGCCGACCAATCACAGAGCTTCTCTGACATCAGCAGATATCACAGGGCGATTAATAATCATTTGGCCACTGGCAGCGTTTTTGCAGGCGGCTTAAGCGCTGGGATGGCCACAAATCATAATGGCTACCCGCGAGATATGCAGATGGCAATAGCCGGCGGCGGCAACACAGTGAGCGACATGCCCCCCATAATGCTGGCAATGGCAGGAAATCGTGGTAAAGTAGTTTCGGGCGCAAATTGGGGTCTCTGGCTTGATGGCTACTATAGCCAGGGAGATAGCCGTGCATATGAAGTGATAGGCAGATACAAGCAGAATCTCTATGGCACTTTAATGGGTTTTGACTACGGCGTCACGGATAATCTGATTATCGGTGTCAGCGCAGGCATTTCCCAAACTGATGTGAAGTTTGAATATCTGATGGATAAAGGACAGATGGACAGTTATAAGGGATCTGTCTATATATACTATGATGACAAGCCATGGTACACTCACAGCATTTTAACTTACGCGTACAACAAATACAAGACAGACCGCTTTATCGCCATCGGTAATATTACACGGTTGGCCAATGCAGATTACAAAGGTAATGAGTACTCAGGCTATGCCGAGGTTGGCTACAAACAGGATCTTGGCGGTGTTGTGGTGATTCAACCGATGGTGGCGTTCCAGGCGACTTACCTGATGCAGGATAGCTACACGGAGACCGGCGCGGGCGACCGCAATCTGATTGTGGATTCGTGCGCCACCGGTTCTTACCAGAGCTATCTGGGGATGCACATAGGTAAGGCCATCACGATGGGTAATATTGTTTGGGCACCCGATGCGAGAGTGAAGTGGGCGCATGAGTTTTCCTCTGACGATAATCAGAACCGTAACACAGCGATTGTAGGAGTGGGCTTGACCGGTGGGTTCAATAAAAAACTGTCGATGTATATCCAATACGAC
>JBAXON010000086.1:0-11524 GCA_037133255.1 Deltaproteobacteria bacterium | reverse complement strand
GGTATTTCCGCATAATTTTGTGGACGATACTAAAGAAAATCAGCAGAAGGATGAAAAAGTCATCTATCAACACTCGGAGAGTTTTATCCGCGCGCTGATGTCGCAGGCCTTCAGCGTACAGGTGTTGGATAACTTTGTCCACGCGGTCATTAAAACTCTGAGCGCGGAGCAGGACAGATTAAAAGACAACAAACGGATTCTTAAGCTTGTTATGTCCTATGATCCCGAGCTATCCCTTACCTCTATTTACAAAAAGAATAAGCGGTTGGATAATCAAATCCTTCTGGGCAACAAGGGATACTTTCTCAAAGTACTTGTCTCGCTTGGTTTCCGGGTTCCTCCCGGGTTTATTTTCACGACTGAAGTATTTAGGGGTTTTGACGCGGTTTATGGCGATAAGTATATCTTTAATGATCTGGCCGTCAGAGTCAACAAAGAGATAGCTACGCTCGAGAAGATAACCAGACGCAAATTCGGGGATCGCAATAATCCTTTGCTTTTATCCGTTCGAAGTGGAGCGGCTGTCTCTCTTCCCGGGATGATGCAGTCTTTTTTAAATGTCGGCATCAATACATCAATCGCGGAAGGGCTGAGCAAAAAAGAGGAATTTAAGTGGGCGGCATGGGATTGCTATCGCCGGTTTCTGCAGACATGGGGAATGTTCCATGGCCTTAATCGTAATTTCTTCGATGTCATCATGCAGAGCTTCAAACACAAATATAGTGTGGCTAAAAAGATACGCTTTCTTCCTGATCAGATGCAAAAACTTGCCTTGGCCTATAGGCAGGGTATGGTGGAAAATAATGTTACAATTGCCGACGTGCCTATCGAACAATTAAAGCACGCGGTACAACAGGTTTTTGCATCGTGGAATTCTGATCAGGCGAAAATTTATCGCCGTCAGATGCATCTTTCTGATGAATGGGGTACTGCGGTTGTCGTTCAGGCGATGGTTTTTGGAAACTTAAATGAGCACTCCGGTTCCGGCGTTATTTTTACACGCGACCCCAAAGGTTCATCTTTCGATGTAACCTTGTATGGAGATTTCATCTTTGGTGTTCAGGGGCACGATATAGTATCAGGCCTTGTGGAGACATATCCCATTTCAGAAAAGCAGCGAATCTCCGAAAACCGGAACGAGGAAATATCGCTGGAGGCAAGATTTCCGGAAATATACGCGGAACTAGTCAGACTCGCGGAAATTCTTATTTATGAGAAGGGCTTTAATCATCAGGAAATTGAATTTACTTTTGAAGGGCCGGGCAAAGATAAACTGTATATACTGCAAACAAGGGAAATGTTTCAAATAAAATCAAATAGATTGAAGCGCTTTAAAAGCAGCGATATTCTGCAATCATCAATGCTGGGAATGGGAATAGGCGTGAGCGGTGGAGCTCTTTGCGGTAGGGCAGTTTATGCAGAAGGGGACATTTCATATTTCCGCGGCGCGGAACCGAAAACCCCCCTTATTCTGTTGCGTCCGGATACTGTTCCTGACGATGTCGGAGTGCTTCTGCAAGTGGAGGGATTGCTAACCGCAAAAGGAGGAGGAACTTCGCATGCCGCAGTAACTATCCCTCAACTAGGCAAGGTCGGTGTTGTTGGTTTCAGCAAACTGAAAGTATTTGAGTCTGAAGGCTACGCAAAAATTGACGAGCATACAATCAAAGCGGGAGATTTTATCTGTATAGACGGATGGAGTGGCACAGTCTATTCCGGTAAGCACGAAAGTGAGACTGACAAAACTCCGCAGATAACTGTGTAATGCCATATCAAAATAACATAAGGGGATGCCATGAAAAAGTACACACTGGATAAGCCCGACAACTTAGTCGGGATTTTCGAAGAGACGCTTGCGCGCTTCGGTGATCGGGAGTGGCTGGGAACGAAAAACAAGCAGACAAACACCTACGATTGGGTCACCTACAGAGACGTGTCGAAGCGCATTGACGCCATCCGTGGCGGACTTGCTAAAATCGGGGTGAAAAAGGGCGATGGCGTGGCCATCATTGACAACAACAGCGTCGAGTGGGCGGCCTGCTGTTACGCTACATACGGCCTGGGCGCGCGTTTCATCCCTATGTACAAGGCCGAACTGCTGAAAATTTGGAACTATATCATTGCCGATAGCGGGACCAATGTTCTTTTCGTCCGCGATAAGGAAATTTATGAAAAGGTCAAGAACTGGACAAGCGAGATCGAATCGCTAAAAAACATTTACATCATCAACGGGACTGGACAAGATACCCTTGCGGAGCTGGAAAAACTTGGTGCAGGTAACCCTGTCGCGGCCATTCACCCCGATGCCGAGGACATAGCCGGCCTTATCTACACATCGGGAACTACAGGAGAACCGAAGGGTGTACTTCTCTCCCACGGTAATTTCAGCAGCAACGTGCACGCCTGCATAAAGAACATGACGATGCTGGATGAACATGATCGCACCCTTTCCTTCCTGCCCTGGGCGCACTCCTACGGACAGACAGCGGAACTCAACACCCTTATTCGAATGGGTGCCTCATGCGGTTTTGCTGAAGGGCCCCAGACTATTGTGGACGACTTGATGCTGGTGAAGCCTACGCTGCTGGTTGCCGTGCCGCGAGTATTCAATCGAGTGTATGACGGCCTGCACGCAAGGATGAACGAGCAGGGAGAACTTGCAAAAAAGTTATTTTTCATGGGCAAGAACGCGGGCCAGAAAAAGCGCGATCTTGCTCGTGATGGAAAATCAAGCTTCATCACGAACCTGAAATTCCGTATCGCCGATAAAATCGTCTTCTCCAAGGTGCGCGCCCGCTTCGGTGGAAATCTTAAAATGACAATGAGTTCCAGCGCCGCGCTCAACCCCAATATCGCCGAATTCTTCTTCGATATTGGTCTGCCCATTTACGAGGCGTGGGGAATGACAGAAATATCACCAGCGGGATCGAGTAACACACCCATGGCGTACAAGATCGGCAGCGTTGGCAGGGCGCTGGACAAGGTAACCTTTGCAATTGACAAGAGCATCACAGGGCCGGAAAGCAGAGATGGAGAGCTCATCGTGTACGGTCCCAACGTGATGAAGGGCTATCACAACAAGCCAAAGGAAACGGCAGAGACCATGACCGCGGACGGCGGCCTTCGGACAGGCGACAGTGCGTATATTGACGAAGACGGTTTCCTCTATATCACCGGCAGAATTAAAGAACAGTTCAAGCTAGAAAATGGAAAGTTTGTCTATCCCGCTGCCATCGAAGAAGCGATCAAGCTCATCCCTTACGTTGAGTTTGCCATGATACACGGGTTGAACATGCCCTACACTACATGTCTTGTATATCCCGATTTCATTGTGATGGAGAAATACGCGAAGGAGAACAATCTGCCCACGGATCATGCGGAGATGATCAAAGACGAAAGGGTCGTGAAGCTCTTTGAAGATGCCATAAAGAACGAAATGAAGGGGAAATTTGGTAACTACGAGATCCCCAGGAAACTGATCCTGATGTCCGAGGCTTTCAGCGTCGAAAACGGTATGCTCACCCAGACGCTCAAATTAAAGCGCCGGAAAGTTCTACAGAAATACCAGGCAGATCTCGACCGTCTCTACAACGATGACAATAAAAACTATGAGAACCTCAGCGAAAGAAGTGCTGCCCGGTAGCGTTCTTCCAGGCGAAGCAAATAGGTGTAAGTTTCTTGCAGTTGGAGATCTGCTGCAAGTTCCTTCAACGGATTGAACAGCCATGCCTCGTTGGGAGTCATCTCAGGCAGAGCAATGCCATCGGCAATCGACTGGGCTACGCTTTGCACAGTGGAAGTGTAGTGCGATTCAAGACTATGTATTTGATCAAGTATTGTTGGCCATACATCGGTGAAACATGTATCGGCGGGCACGGCACGGATGGCGCGGGCAATAGAGTAAACATGTTCTCCAAGCTCGAGGAATTCAGGGTAATGCTTCGGCACAACTATTTCATCAAGGGCACGAGGTCGAAACAATCCCCCATCATCAATCGAGTAGATTACACCAAACATATTGCCGATCAGATTCATTGAGGCTTTTCGCAGTTCGAGACTCACAGGAGACTGATCCGAAGTCTCGACTGGCAAGCCACGGTCGGCAAGCATTGTCCGCACACGTTTACGGCCGGTAGCGTTGCCACCACTAATCAGTGTAGGTCCTTTGTATCCGGGATGATAGACCGCACCGGCTCCGTGTCCAGTGCGATGGCCAAGTACCATAGTTGGGGCACGCAGTAGTCGGCATACCAGTTGCGGAACAATATCAGGCCAAAGATCTGGTAACATGCCTTCCATGAAGGCGCGTTCCAACAATTCTACATACCGATAACGTGTGCGATTAAAATATATCCCATTGGCGATGAACAGAAAGTATGGAAATTCCAGCGGCTCCGACTCAAGTGTGCCTTCATCGCGCATCCATTCCAAAAGAAGCAAGATACCCTGAAGCACAGAATCTATCTGATCTGGATTGGTGGCAACCATGATCAGCTCCGGTAACTTTCCCTTATCATAACATTCGATGATTCCTCCAAGGAATCTGCCTTGTGTCGGAATCGTGAAGCTCTTGCCATCATACTTGATGTGCAGGCTGTCGGACAGCCGCAGAATGTTACTTTCTCCTCCTGCCGGCCGATCCAAAAAAATTACGTCGTTATGATCTAAATTGCCGCCCGTTAGATGATGGTAAAAGGCGACGCCTAGCGCTCCTGCTGGCATAATACCGATGGTATTTTTACATATTCCGGGCATGTTTGATTTCCTCAAAGCATCAGGGCTTCGCTGTGTTGGTGAACATGCAATTGATTTTAGTTATTTTTTTACGCAAGAAGTATATAAAGTAACATTTCGTGAGTCAAGAACTTATGCTGTACATGTAACCAAATTCTGAACCAATGAGATTAATTTAGCATCAAATCATCAAATTTAAATTCATAATTGTTGTGTTGACTAACAGATCAAGCGCTATCTATGAGAGCTATGCACAACTACATAAAAACAACAATTTTGGCATAATGCCTAAAAATATGAAACCCGGATAAGGGAAATAGGGATCAATCTTCCCGAAGCGATACGGATGAAAATCAAGGCGTATTTTCAGCAGGATCTGGATCAGAAGGATTGCCCGGTTGGTTCTCCGGATAATTCTTTAAAAAGCTAGATCATATTCATAGCCAGTAGCTTTACGGCGGCTATGAATGTGACATGCTTTGTTTTCCACCGTTCCTGTAAGTTATTATATCACTTAATCAGTGATCTTTTCGGCAGCAGGTGTATATATTTAATCTCTGCCTTGGTCTCTTCATATTGGAAGCCTACTATATCTCGCATTGAAATAATGCCTACCACCCTTTTGTCCTCTGTTATCGGAAGATGCCTAATCCCCTTCTTCTTCATAGTGTTGATGGCATACTCCAAATCGTCATCCAGAGTTGCTATGGCAACTTGTTTGGTCATGATATCCATGATCTTTTTGTTCTTAAAATCAACACCACCCACGAAACACTTTCTCACTATGTCTCTTTCAGTAATAATTCCAACCAACTCGTTTTTGTCATTGCAGACTGGAAGTGCACCCTTATTGTTATCAGCCAGTTTCTGAATCGCTGCTGAAACTAATTCATCTGGCCCAACAGTGATTAGAGATTTACTTTTGAACCCCGTAACCTTCAACATATCCCGTATATTCATGTGTTGCCTCCCTTATCAAATGAAAAAATACCTATTTTGCTATAGGTTGAAATTTGATTTCTCAGCAAAAAAATATTTAACATCTGGATAAAATTAAAAATCCAGCATGCTCATTTCTTCTTACTGTAATCTATTTGAAATTAATATAATTTATTTCTGGTTGAAGTCAAGTATTTTCTTCAAGGACGGTGTTTTACTGGCAGGAGGAAGTTAAATGTAAAAAATTAATTACTGTACCACCGGAATCACTGTGCCCATCTGCAACTAAATGATTTTGAAAATCCCAGATATTGCTGATTTCAAAATCTTGTTGAATGCGTAGCTAGGGTAATTGCCATTTTACCGTGGAGCAGTTATATCTTGTTACCACTGCCGACAAGATCAGACACCCCGGAGCAGAAACATATTCACGTATGAACCACGCTTATAAAATCAGGAATTATTTCTTGCCTGTGACCTGGGAATATGGCACATAACTCTCATATTATTCCTGTAGGATGAAAAGTCACAATAGATGGAAGAGATTCGTTCTATAGTTATTATACGAGCAAGGAATGACAGAGGAGGAATGCACACGATGGCACAAATAATTATCATTAATCCACAGGATAACGTGGCCGTGGCTCTGCGAGATCTGAAAAAAGGCGAAATACTGTCGCTGCCGGACGGAAGGGAACTCTCTATTCTGTCGGACGTCCCCTACAGCCACAAGGTAGCCATGAAAGATATCCCGGAGGGCGCAGACGTCATCAAGTACGGCGAATGCATCGGGGAAACAAAAGTATTCGTCCTCAAGGGGGATTGGATCCACACGCACAATCTCGATATCGAACAGAAGAAGGAGTGATCGCAATGGAAACTTTTCTAGGTTATAAAAGACAAAACGGAGCGGCAGGCATCCGAAACTATGTTGCCGTTCTCCCTGCCGTAGCCTGCGCCAACGGCGTCGTGGCCGCCATCTGCCGGGCCGTACCGGAAGCTGTTCCCCTTTATCACGGCCATGGCTGCGGACGCGGAGTGGAGATAGTAATGCATCGCCGAACTCTGGTCAATCTGGGACGCCATCCCAATGTGGCAGCAGTCCTCGTCGTTGGTTTGGGCTGCGAGGTAATCAAGGCAGAAGATCTGGCCGTTGCCATTGCCGAAACGAAAAAACCCGTTGAATACTTCAACATCCAGGAACTCGGGGGAACGAAAAAGTCCACAGCCCTCGGTATTGACATTGTCCGCGGCATGATTGCCAAAGCCGCCCGGATTGAGCGTCAACCCTTGCCTATGGAACAGATCATCATGGGGCTGGAATGCGGAGGCTCCGACGCCTTTTCGGGGATTACAGCCAATCCGAGTGTCGGGCTGGCCTCGGACTGGCTGGTAGATCAGAGAGGTACGGTCATTTTGACTGAAGATACGGAAATGATCGGCACAAGTCACATCCTGGAACGGCGCGCCTGTAATAAGGAGGTGGCGGAGAAAATCTCCCAAATGGTGGCGTGCGCGGAAAAGCTTACTCACGATCTGTTAGGCCCTTTGGCCCCCTACGTGATTTCACCGGGAAACATGGATGGAGGCATGACCTCTATCCGCGAAAAATCCCTGGGCTGTATAGTAAAGGCGGGAAGCCGCACAATTACAGAGGTTATTGACTACGGGGAAATACCCACAAAGAAAGGCGTCGTCCTCATGGACGGCCCGGGCTACGATATGGAATCCATGACGGGTGTTGCCGCGGCAGGATGTCAGATCATGATCTTCACGACGGGTCGGGGGAATCCTATCGGTTATCCGATTGTTCCAGTCCTTAAAGTAGCAAGCACAAGCAAGATGTATAATCATATGGAAGACGATATGGACATCAACGCCGGAGCGATTCTGGAAGGCTCGCCGATGCGGGATGTCGGAAATCAGATTATAAAAAAGGTCATCAGTGTATTAAATGGCGAAATGACCAAGGCGGAATTGAACCAGCAGGAAGGGATCGTCTGCCTTTATACACTGCATCCGGCATTCTAGGTCTATAGCCGAAGGAAGCTACACGTAACTGAGTGATGAATCTTGATAAGGTGGACCGAGAGCTGGAAATAGATAATTATAAAAGCAAACCATTGTACTTTTTTATTTATCGGCCGAATCTAGATAATTCTGTAAAATAAGACAGGCGGCCAGTTTATCCACCATTTTTTTCCTTTTCTGCCAACGGATACCTGAATTTATTAGTATCTCCTCTGCCTCTTTAGTAGAAAGAGTCTCCGGCCACTTAATTAAAGGCAAAGAAAAAGTCTTTTCCAGCAGCACCGAATAACGATTTACTTTTTCACATTGAATGCCTTCTGAACCGTCAAACCGGATAGGATAGCCTATGACAATTTTTTCCACATTGTAAGTCTTGATCAGGTTACCTAAGATATCCAGGTCATGCCTTTTTGTTTTTCGAATGACCGTCGGCAAACCTTGCGCGGTCATTCCCAACTCATCGCAGACGGCCGTCCCAATTCTTTTTTCACCGTAATCTAAACAAAGTATTCGCAATATCTAACCCCTGACAGGAAATTTCTAACAATTTCCAACAATATTTTCAATCATTAAATCATCGGCTGCTTTAACGATTTATTCATATTTTTATCCGCGCAAGCTATATTGCAAATTATAATGTTGTGAAAAAGTAAGGAGTTTGTTATTTCCCATTCTACATTCTCAGAGAAAACAGGCAAACTTATGAAACATTTTGTTCTCGGCACAGCGGGACACGTTGACCACGGAAAAACAGCATTAATTAAAGCACTTACCGGTGTGGATACCGACCGTTTGAAAGAGGAAAAAGAAAGGGGCATTACCATTGAGTTGGGATTTGCCTCACTTTCCCTTCCTTCCGGTCAGACAGTTGGTATTGTTGATGTCCCCGGTCATGAGAAATTCATCAAAAACATGGTGGCTGGCGCTGCCGGTATTGATGTGGTCATGCTGGTTATTGCCGCGGACGAAGGCATTATGCCGCAGACAAAGGAGCACCTTCATATCTGCTCGCTTCTGGGGATCACCACGGGCATTGTCGCCCTGACAAAAATTGATCTAGTAGAAAAGGACTGGCTGGAACTTGTTAAGTCGGAAATCACCGAATACCTTTCTGGTTCTTTTTTAGAAAACGCGCCGATTTTGCCTGTATCCGCCATCAAACAGGAAGGGCTTACTGATCTGATAACCGCGATTGACGAGGCTGTAAGCAAGATCAATGAAAAAGCGGATGATGGAATTTTTCGTCTGCCTGTGGATCGCGTTTTTACGATGAAAGGCTTCGGCACCGTAATCACCGGCACAATGATTTCCGATCATATTAAAATCGGCGATGAAATTGAAATTCTTCCTGAAGCAATTAATGCCCGCATTCGAGGCATTCAGGTGCATAATCAGCCGGTAGATACGGCATGGGCAGGTCAGCGCACGGCCATTAATCTTCAAGGTATTGAAAAATCAACAATTGAACGCGGCAATGTTCTTGTGCGCCCTAAGACTGTCTGGCCATCTAAGCGGCTTGATGTTTTTGTGGAATTCCTCACCTCTAATTCTAAAAACTTGAAGAATCGGGCACTCGTCCGCCTGCACACGGGCACAAGTGAAATTATCGCCCGCATAATATTGCTGGATAAAGATGAGCTTGCCCCAGGACAAAAAGCCTTTGCTCAATTGGTTCTGGAAAGCGCAGATGTGATTGTTGCTGCGGACCGCTTTGTCCTGCGCAGCTATTCGCCGGTAACAACAATTGGCGGCGGTCAGATTATTGATCCCCTGCCCTTGAAACATAAAAGACAAAATGAAAAAATTATTGCTGATTTGAATACATTGCAAAACGGGACGCTTTCGGAAAAAATTTCTGTGATCATGGAGAGAACCGGATTTGCCGGTATCAATTTACGCGGGCTTAGCTTTCGCCTTGGTGTGAACATGAAGAAACTCCGCGAAGCACTGGAGGGTTTGCTTTCCGGCAAAAAGGCGATTCTTCTGGATAGTGATGATACAACGGTTATCTCCGCTTACTTCTATAATCAACTCGAAGAACTCATTGTTAAAAACATTACCGCTTATCATAAAAAGAACCCTTTGCAGGAAGGCATCTCCAAAGAACAGATCAAAGAAACACTCGGCCGTGCCATATCAGCAAAACTATATAATCTGGCGCTACGCAGTCTTGGCAAAAAGGAAATAATCGTCAGCGACAAAGACAATGTCCGCCTGGCAGGGCATCAGGTGCAACTGGCCGGTGATCTTGATTCTCTGCGTCATAACATCGCACGTATTTATAGTGAGGCGAAACTTTCTCCGCCTTCCCTCTCCGATGTTTTAAGCGGATTTAAGGATCAAAAAGTCAAAGCGCAAAGCATTATCAAGCTGATGCTCAATGACGGAGATTTAATTAAGATCAATGAAGAGATGTGCTTCTCTCGTGAGGTTCTGGGCAAATTGCGAGATGATTACAAGGCAATGCTGATAAAAGACGGCAAGGCAACACCGGCAACATTCAAAGACCTGACCGGCCTTTCGCGCAAATACATCATTCCGCTGATGGAATATTTTGATGTGAACAAACTGACCGTAAGAGTGGGCGATCACCGCATTTTAAGGGAGAAAATATAGCAATTGCAAATAAACATTGCTTCCATCGGTATACATGATAAAAATAAATATCTACTCTCATGAAAGGCGGGTAAAAATTGAAGACAAAAGAAATTTATCTTAAAGACATCAAACAGGGGGATAAGGTAGCTTCCACCTTCCTGACTGCTGAAAAGAACATGGCCTTTTCCCTGAAAGGCGCTCCTTATTTAAACGTACGCCTGAAAGATAAAACGGGCGAACTCGATGGCAAAGTGTGGGATAACGCGATTGAATTTGATCGCCAGTTTAAAAAAGGCGATATAATTTATATTGAAGGAAGAGCGGCAAGTTACAAAAATTCAATTCAAATATCAATTGTCAATATTAAAAAATATGCGGGCGACGATATCGAACCAACCGACTATTTGCCGATGGCCAAAGGCGATATTTCCGCCATGTTCAACGAAATGCTGAAGTATATTGAAAAAGTTCAAACCAAGCCACTGCAGGCTTTGCTGCAAGCTTTCTTCCATGATGAAAAAACAGCAGAGCTTTTCCAGAGAGCGCCAGCGGCAAAAGGTTTTCACCACATTTATTTAGGCGGTCTTCTGGAACATACTCTATCCACCGTCCGTCTTCTGGATAAAGTTGCCGATCATTATCCAAATCTGGATCGGGATTTACTAATTGCCGGCGGCATGCTGCACGACATCGGCAAGATTTATGAATTTAATTACGAGAGCCTGATCGAATACAGTGATGAAGGCCGCTTAATCGGCCACATCGTTATGAGTGTGGAAATGATTAACAAAAAGATTGAAGCAATCCCTGATTTTACCGCACCCCTTGCGCTGAAAATGCGCCATATCATTCTGAGCCATCACGGAGAACTTGAATTCGGTTCTCCCAAACGCCCGAAAACGATGGAAGCGCTGGTTGTCCATTTCATAGATGATCTCGACGCCAAACTCAATGGGTTTCAATCATTCATCAACGATTCCAACAATGCCGATTCCGACTGGACGGCCTATAACCGCTTTTTTGAAAGGTTTCTCTATAAAGGGAGATAAGGCAGACGTTTGATGTATGTTGACATCCTCTGCTAATTGTATTATTAGGTGCCTGTAAAAATAATCTTCCCCGGTAGTTCCGCCTTGGCGGGATTAACCACTAGGACTGTGGGAGGAATTTGAAGTGTTACCGATTAAATTGTGTTCCTCAGTAGCTCAGTCGGTAGAGCGGG
>JBAXON010000085.1:0-11644 GCA_037133255.1 Deltaproteobacteria bacterium | reverse complement strand
TTGCAGGAAGTAGCCGATTATTGGGAAAGCGTCATTAAAATTAATGAATATCAGCAGGATCGTTTTATGGCAAATATTCTCGGCAATATGTTTAACACACTGGCCGGAAAAAAAATCTGTATTTTAGGATTTGCCTTCAAGGCCGACACGGGTGACACACGGGAAAGCCCGGCAGTTTACATCACACGCAAACTGCTTGCTGAACATGCTGAGGTGGTCATCTCTGATCCCAAAGCGCTGAAGAACGCCGCAATCGATCTGGCACACGATGAAGGCAAGATCAGTTATATTGAAGATCCATACCGCGCGGCATCGGGTTGCCACGCCCTGGCAATTCTCACCGATTGGGAATTATACAAAAAGCTTGATTTCCAAAAAATATACAAGTCCATGATCAAGCCCGCTTTTATTTTCGATGGCCGCAATTTTATTGACCACAAAAAATGTTTTGATATCGGGTTTAATGTTTATCCAATCGGCAAACCGGCGCTAAGCCGCTTTGAAGATCAACCATCAGTTTAATATCATCCCGCGTCGCTTGGCTCTTGGGATAATTCCCAATAGCCTGTGGCTATTGGATAGTTCGTCCCGCAAATTTCAGCCGCAGATGACCTTCAGGTTATGCGCTACGCTTCTGAAACTTGGGACTCACTACGACTAACGTTTCCTATAGTCAACGAGTCTCATTAAATAAAATCGAAAGCGTTTTGAATTAGTCTAACTTCATTATTTTCAGGAATAAGAGTTATCGCCACTACATCAAAACGCGCGTTGGTATCGGCAATTTTTCTTTTTTGTATATACCATAAGGCAAGTTGAGACATCTTCTGTTGTATTCTTATGCCAACCGCCTGCTCCGGATACCCTAGCGCTACGGATTTTCTTGTCTTTACTTCAACAAAAACAAGATCATCTTTTTCTTTTGCTACAATATCTATTTCACCGATTGGGCAACGAAAATTTACTTCAATTATCCGGTAGCCATTTTTCTCAAGATATGCTGCCGCGATTTTTTCGCCTTCTTTACCGGTTGTAATTTTTTGGATATCTTTGATTTTTTTCAATTAAGATAAATCCAGGATTGTTTGATTTGTATTTCGATTCTTAAGATGAAATGACCGGCGATGTATTTTACACATACCGAACTCTTTAAGGGCGATGCGGTGCTCCTCGGTGCCATAGCCTTTGTTGCGGATAAAATTATATTTTGGAAACTGCCGGTGGTACATTTCCATAATTCGATCCCGCGATACCTTGGCAATAATTGATGCTGCGGCAATGGATATACTAAGAGCGTCACCTTTCACTATTGGTTTTTGTGGAGTAAGAAGAGGCACCCGATGTAAACCGTCCACTAAAAGATAATCAGGCATGGTATCAAGTTCCTGCACAGCTTCGGACATGGCTTGAAGTGATGCTCTGAGGATATTAATTTGATCAATCACATCCGATTCCACAACTCCAACGCCGACAGCAATCGCTTCATTTCTGATTACGTCGTAAAGAGTCTCTCTTTTAGCTGCTGAGAGTTTTTTTGAATCGTTAATTTCTTTATTTCTAAATTCCTGCGGGAAAATTACCGCGGCAGCAACAACAGGTCCTGCCAGCGGGCCTCTGCCTACTTCATCAACGCCTGCGACATATCTGTAACCTTCCAGATACGCAAGCTTTTCGTAAGTATCCATGGACTATCGGATGTTTGTTGCTTCCTTAATTCTTGCTTTTTTGCCCCGCAGGCTTCTCAAATAATAAAGACGGGAACGGCGCACCAAACCTCTGCTGATTACTTCAATCCGGTCAATAATTGGCGAATGTAAAGGGAAAGTTCTTTCTACTCCAATACCATAAGATATTTTTCTTACTGTAAAATTTGACCGGCTATTACCAAGGCGCTTGCGGATAACAACTCCTTCAAATGCCTGAATCCTCTGCTTCACACCTTCAATAATTCGCACATGCACTTTGACCGTATCGCCGGATTTAAAACCGGGAATATCACTTCTCATCTGCTCTTTTTCAATTATTTCAATAACATTCATCTTATATTTCCTCCTGCAATAACCGCAATATTTATATTGTAATTTAAAAAGTTGTTTTCATTACATCAAACACTTCTCAAAATCAAGACTTTATATATCTTTTATCTTTGCCAGTAAATCCGGCCTTCGTTTATATGTTCTTTGTAGAGATTCCTTTTTTTTCCAGAGTTCAATTTCCGCGTGATTTCCGGAAGCCAGGACATCCGGCACTTTCCATCCTTTATATTCCGCGGGTCGGGTATATTGAGGATACTCTAATAACCCGCAGGAAAAAGATTCGCTGAGAATTGACTCTTCATTGCCCAATACACCCGGAACTAACCTGGAGACAGCGTCAATTACGACTAACGCGGAAAGCTCTCCGCCGGTTAATATATAATCGCCGATGGATATTTCCCGATCGACTAAATGCTCTCTTATTCTTTCGTCCACACCTTCATAACGGCCGCAAATAATGATTACTTGTTCTTGCCCGGCCAACTCCGCAGCAATTTTTTGATTAAAAGTTTCTCCCTGCGGCGTCATCAATACAACCAGTGAATTCTCCATAGAACTTTTAACAGCCATAAGCGCCTTTTCCACCGGCTCTACTTTCATCACCATACCACACCCCCCTCCGTATGGGGCGTCATCAGTCATTTTATGCTTATCCTCAGCCCAATTACGGATATCATGCAAGTTGACAATTAAAAGTCCTTTTTCCTGAGCTTTTTTTAACAGGCTAAAACTGAGGGGTGATACCAGCATTTCAGGGAAAATGGAAAGGACGTCAAATCTGATCACCTTTTTTAAAGTCCTTCCATTAGTTTAACTTTCATAACTTTTTTTTCAGTATCTATTAATTTGATTACCTCTGCAATTGCCGGAAGAAGTATCTCTCTTTCCTCTCCTTTGCAGACATACACATCATTGCTGCCTGTGGGAAATACTGATTCAATCCGGCCAAGAAGTTTCCCCTCTTCATTATAGACATTCAGCCCTATGATATCTTTCCAGTAATATTCTCCCTCGGGCAGTTCTTTGAGCATATTTCGAGGTATTACTATTTTACACCCGACAAATATTTTTGCCAAATCCACATTGTCAATAGTGGCAAGTTCGATAAACAGAAATTTTCCGGAAATGTCTATTTTACTAAGTGTGTAAAGTTTTTTCTGCTCGAAATTATCCTGAGCATAAACAAACTCAAGTTCGGCAGAAATATCCGAAGTATCAACAAAGGATAGCACTTTCATGCAGCCACGTAGACCGCGCGTTTTAACAACCTCCCCTATTGTGATAAAATCAGTTTTACTATTCAATAATTTCCAATACTGCCCGTTTATGAAGCTTCGCGGAAGCGGCACTTAAAATGGTCCGGATAGCTTTGGCAGTTCTTCCCTGTTTACCTATTACTTTACCCAAATCTTCTTTTGCCACGCGCAATTCTATCACTGATGTTTGCTCACCTAATACTTCGGCTACTTCCACTTTATCCGGTGCATCCACTAAAGCCTGTGCTATGTACTTGATCAATTCTTTCATAGTCATAACCTCCACTGATTTTGATTAATCACCTATTTAACTCTAGCTTCAATACCTTTTGTTTTCAACAAATTAGCAACAGTAACAGTTGCCTTGGCACCTTTGGATAACCAATCACGAACCCGGTCTTCTTTTAAATTAATTTCTGCGGGATTTTTTTTAGGATCATAATTACCTAAAATTTCCAAAAATTTTCCATCGCGGGGAAAATCTGTATCCGCTGCGATAATACGATAAAATGGTTTACCTTTCGCGCCCATACGAGTTAGTCGAATTTTAACTGCCATGAATATTTACTCCAAACCTCCTTCAAGATAAATTGACTTGTTAATTTTTTTTATCACAGTTTATTTAATTTTAAAAGGGAAAATTCCTTTTAAACGATTTTATCCCGTCTTTTTGATTAAATTTTTTCATCATTTTCCTGATTTCGGCATAATTTTTAAGCAAACGGTTGACATCCTGAACCAATGTACCGCTTCCCAGAGCGATTCTTTTACGCCTTCGCCCGTCAATAATCAGGTAATTGTAGCGTTCCTTTTTCGTCATAGAATCTATGATCGCGGTAACTTTAACCAATTCATTATCATCCGGTTGCATACCCTGAAGCGCTTTCATTTTTCCCAGACCCGGAATCATGCCTAAAATATCCTTAAGCGGCCCCATTTTTTTAATCTGGGTCAATTGGTTGCGGAAATCTTCCAGCGAAAAATCATTCTTTCGAATACTTTTTTCCAACTGCATAGCGGTCTTTTCATCAAATGTGGATTGTGCTTTTTCCACTAAAGATAAAATATCGCCCATGCCTAAAATGCGGGAAGCCATTCTTTCCGGATGAAAAACTTCTAAAGCGTCTATTTTCTCACCGATACCGACAAATTTTATCGGTTTTCCGATAACTGCTTTCAGGGATAGAGCGGCACCTCCTCGGGCATCGCCATCCATTTTTGTCATGATGACGCCGTCTATACCGATTAATTCATTGAATTTCATACCGACATTGACAGCATCCTGCCCTGTCATCGAATCGGCAACATAGATAATTTCCGCCGGATTGACCTTTTCTTTTATTTTTTTTAGTTCATCCATCAGAAGATCATCAACATGCAACCTTCCGGCAGTATCAATAATTACTACCTCAAAACCTTCTTTTTTGGCCTCATCCATTGCCTTGGCACAAATTTCAACCGGATCTTTTAAGGCGCCCGCTGCAAATACTCCGGCATTAATCTGCCTACCAAGTATTGCCAGTTGTTCCATAGCCGCCGGCCGGTAAATATCCGCCGATACAAGATAAATTCTTTTTTCTTTTGACAGCAAGCGGGCAAGTTTTGCGGCGGTTGTTGTTTTGCCACAACCTTGAAGACCAATAAGCATTATGGCGGCAGGGATACGGGCTCCAAATTTAATATTGGCGCTTGCTCCTCCCATGAGATCAACAAGTCGTTCATGGACAATTTTAACCACTTGCTGGCCTGGTGTAATACTGTCAAGAACTTCAGAACCTATCGCGCGAAGCCTTACATTCTCAATAAAATCTTTGACCACTTTAAAATTAACATCAGCTTCCAGCAGCGCCATGCGTATTTCTTTAAGAGCGTCATTGACGTTTTGCTCATTGAGAACTCCGCGTCCCTTCAACTTTTTAAAAATAATTTCTAACTTATCCGACAGATTTTCAAACATAATCAACCAACCAGGTATCTATTTTTTCTTCTTGTCAGATTCAGCGCGTCTGACGATGCATTTTGTTTTTATTTTTTTGACAATTTTATCAGCAGCAGCCTGGGCTTGGGTCCGTTCATCAAAACCGGAAACGATAACGCGAAACCAAGTTCCTTTTCCTTTAATGTCTATTTTCACAATACTCGTTTTAAAACCTAAAGCCGTTATGTCTTTACTAATTTGATTGGCTTTAGCCTTCTCTTTCAATGATGCCGCCTGAATTATATAAGATTGCTTATTTGCGGCAGCAGGAGTTTCAGCTTTTTTCGCGTCTTGTTTCTTTTTATCAACTGTCTTTTCATTAACCGCGGCAGTTTGCTTCTGTGCTCCTAAACCAACCCCGCCTATGGTCTCTTTCCCCTCGCTATTCGGTTGCGGCAAAACTGCTTGTGGCGGAGGAGTCTCCACCATTTTCTTTTCAGTAAGTGGCTGATCTTTCACTTCCCCCTTTTTGCTCGTTAAATCATTGTAAAACGTGAGAACAGGACCATCTCCGGCTTTTGGCTGTCCTTCGCCTGTTTTATTATCTCCAATCTCAGGGACAGCATCGGTTTTAGCCTTTTGCCAAATAACAGCCAGCGCTTTTTGGGGAATTGAGGCAATTTTATCAGGATAAGTATCAATATTTTTACCGACGACAACACCTAATAAAAAAGCTGAACATATAAGTATTGTCATTCCCAAAACGACAATAGTTATTCCAGTCCTTCCAAGCTTTAACTCCATTTTTTTGCTATTGCCTGAAACCATTTGTCATCCGTCCGAATTGCAATTTATTTACATTTTTTCCGGCGCGTTCACACCCAATATTTTCAAGGCGTTTCCCAAGACAATGCTGATTGCTTTTATTAAAAACAATCTTGCCGCAGTCAATTCCTTGTTATCGGAAATTACTTTATTTTTGTTATAGTAACCATGAAATACCGAGGCCAGATCATTAAGATAAAAAGTAACCCGATGCGGCTCCAATGATTTGGCAGCGCCTTCTATCATTTCCGGATAACGCGCCATTAACTTGATTAAGGTCATTTCTTCCGGTTGATTCAGGAGTGCCGGATTAATACCTTCATAAAACGGCAAGTCAATGCCATGCTCCTGCTGTGCCATCCTGATAATGCTGCAAATCCGCGCGTGAGCATATTGCACATAGAAAACCGGATTCTCGTTGGATTGCTTTTTAGCAATCTCCAGATCAAAATCCAGATGGCTGTCTGATCGTCTCATGAGAAAATTATAACGCGCGGCGTCTTTGCCTACTTCTTCCAGAACTTCCCGAAGAGTCACAAATTCACCTGAACGCGTGGACATGGCCACAGGCGCACCGCCCCGCAGTAAATTAACTAATTGTACCAGAATTATTTTTAGTGCTTCCTTCTCGTGACCCAGAGACTGAATACCCGCCCACAGGCGCGGCATATAGCCGTGATGATCCGCGCCCCAAATATCAATAACCATCTCGTAACCGCGCGAAAATTTATTTTGATGATACGCAATATCCGCCGCAAAATAAGTTGGCTCACCATTTTTGCGAATGACGACACGATCCTTTTCATCGCCAAAATCAGTCGTCTTGAACCACAATGTTTCACCATCCGAATAAACAAAATTTTTCTGCCGCAAGCTCTCTAAAAGATGAGTCACACCATTATTTTTATATAATTCTTTTTCGCTGAAATAGTAGTCAAATTTTACACCAAAATCACCCAAATCATCTTTGATTTCTTTTAAGATTGACAGCCCGGCAATATCGTTCAAATAGCTGATGGTTTTTCCTTCGTCCGCCGTCAGATATACATTTCCTTCGTTTTTGATCACATCCGCGGCAATGTCCTTGATATATTCACCGCGGTAACAGGTTTCGGGAAACTCAATTTTTTCACCGAGCAGCTCCCGATAACGCAGCAACACGGACTTGCCTAAATTATTCATTTGATTGCCGGCATCGTTGATGTAGTACTCTTTGTCCACCGCATAACCCACGGCAGTCAGCAAATTGGTAATTACATCACCGACAACAGCGCCACGCGCGTGGCCGATATGCAATGGCCCTGTGGGATTGGCACTGACAAATTCGACCTGAACTTTCTTCCCGTTGCCCATAGAGCTGCAACCGAAATTTTCTTTTTTTTCTTCAATGTTTTGAAGGGTATTGCGCCAGATACTTTCCTTAAGAAAAATATTTAAAAAACCGGGGCCAGCAATTTGCGTCCGGTCAATAATATTTTCCGGATCAGACAGATTTTCCTGAATTATCTGTGCTATTTTGCGTGGATTTTGTTTGGCCACAGATGCCAGAATCATCGCGATATTAGAGGCGTAATCACCGTGATCTGAATTTGCCGGGACTTCCACCTCAATATACGGCAAATTCACCACGTCCAGCAATTTTTTCTCTACGCAGGAATTTACGGCTTTTTCCACAAGTTCAACAATTTTATCCTTCATCATACTTTATCCCTTATCCCGTTTGCATAAAAAATAACAACCGCCTTTAAATATCATTTGCTGCTTGCTACTGCAAGTTGAACTATTACTTTATGGATATTTAATTATATCGCGGAAACTTTTATGCGCTTCCCGAGTCTCTGAGCAACCACAGGTGACGTTCACAATTCATCAATGCAAATTCCCTCATGGGCTATATCAAATATTCATATTTATAATCCACACATTGACAAATAAAGATCAATCTTGTAATGTCCAAAAAAATTCGGATCAGTTAATATGGAGAACTAAAATGAAAAAAGCTTTTCTTACAGGGATCACCGGTCAGGACGGATCTTACCTGGCGGAATTTTTGTTAAATAAAGGATATGAAGTACACGGTTTAATCCGTCGCGCCAGCACTTTTAACACTGACCGCATTGATCACCTTTACCGCGATTTTCATGACCCGAACGCGAAATTATTTCTGCACTTCGGCGATTTGAACGTTTCCGGCCAGCTGATGGATTTACTTCATTCCATTGCTCCGGATGAAATTTATCATCTCGGCGCGCAAAGCCATGTGCGTGTGAGTTTTGATATGCCAGAATATACAGCCGATATTACGGGATTGGGAACTTTGAGAATTTTAGAAGCAATTCGTAAAACAGGGATAAAGACAAAATTTTATCAGGCTTCATCGAGCGAAATGTTCGGCGCCGCCCCACCACCGCAAAGCGAAAAAACAATATTTCAACCACGCAGCCCTTATGCCGCCGCGAAAGTTTATGCTTATTACATAGCGCTTAATTACCGTGATGCCTACGGTATTTTTGCCACTAACGGCATTCTTTTTAATCATGAATCACCGCGCCGCGGCGAAACATTCGTGACTCGAAAAATAACCCGGGCGGCAACACAGATAAAATTAGGCCTTAAGGACAAGTTATATCTGGGAAACCTTGCAGCAAAAAGAGACTGGGGCTTTGCCGGTGATTATGTTGAGGCCATGTGGATGATGTTGCAACAGGATAAACCGGACGATTTCGTTGTAGCTACCGGAGAAACATATTCGGTAAAAGACTTTGTGGAGAGGGTATTTTCCAAACTTGATTTGGATTATAATAAGCATGTCATTGTGGATAAACAATATTTCCGGCCAACGGAAGTTGATGTACTTTTGGGTGATTCGAGCAAGGCCAAAAAGATACTTGGCTGGCAGCCCAAAGTCTCCTTCGATAAACTCGTTGATATGATGATTGCTGCGGATTTAGAGTTAGCTAAAAAAGAAAAAACTCTGCTTGATTCCGGTTTCGCCTGTACTAATACTGAGCGCATGTCTTAATTACGAAAAAAGGATTGGAAAATGCTCAAAGGAAAATGTGTTACAATTACAGGTGGCAAGGGCTTTTTAGGTAGCCATCTGATTAAAAAGCTGGAAGCTTTTGATTGTCGTCAAATTAAGATTGCCGATCTACCCGAATACAATCTGACCAATCTCAACGATATTCAACGAATGTATGAGGAAACAAAACCTCAAATTGTTATTCATTTGGCCGCAAAAGTTGGCGGTATCGGCTTTAATCAGGAAAAACCGGCTGAGCTTTTTTACGATAATTTAATCATGGGCACTCAGTTGCTGCATGAAGCATACATAAGAAAAATTGAAAAATTTGCCGCTTTGGGCACAATCTGCGCTTACCCAAAATTCACACCAGTACCTTTTAAAGAAGAAGATATCTGGAATGGCTATCCTGAGGAAACTAACGCCCCTTATGGACTGGCTAAAAAAATGATGCTGGTGCAATCGCAATCCTATCGGCAACAATACGGATTTAATTCCATTTTTTTGCTTCCCGTAAATCTTTATGGCCCCGGTGATAATTTTAACCCCCGCTCCTCCCACGTTATCCCGGCACTGATTAAAAAATGTTTTGACGCTCTTGATACCCATGATGATAAAATTGAGGTTTGGGGGACAGGCTCAGCAACGCGAGAATTCTTTTATGTGGAAGATGCAGCCTTGGCTATTTGCATGGCTACGGATGCCTATGACAAAAGTGAACCGGTTAACATCGGCGCGGGATTTGAAATATCGATCAAAGAGCTGACAGAACTGATTGCTAAATTATCTGGTTTTCAGGGAAAAATTGTCTGGGACAAAACCAAACCAGACGGTCAACCCCGCCGAATGCTCGACACTAATAAAGCTTCAAAAGAATTCGGGTTTACGGCCAAAACTGATTTAAAATCGGGGCTACTAAAAACTATTGACTGGTATAAGGTAAATCGTCATTTACTAAAATACTGAACGGCGGTCATGTTTTTATTTGACTTGGCTTTTCATTCGTGTTACGGAGCACAGGAAATTTGGATACAGAAACCAAAAAATATGCAATCCAAATGGCATTTGCCAGTAGCATCGGCATAGCAATGGTTTTGGCAATTTTTGGTTGCCTTTTGCTGGGGGTGTATTTAGATCGCAAATTTGATTCTGGCAATGTATTTACTGTAGTTTTTTTATTTATCGGTATTTCAGCCGGATTTCGGAATATATATGTTTTAATTAAAAAAAATTTTAAAGATGAAGAACAAATTATAAAGAGTTTAAAAAGTGAACCTCATCGTCAAAGACCCGTTCCAAAGAAAAATTGAAATAGCCAATTGGATTGTTTTGGCTGTTATTTTCATTATTTCATGGATTTTCACTCCTTTTGATTTCTATTTAGGTGTCCTTCTGGGTGGTTTTATAAGCATCCTCAATTTTTATTGGATGGAACGCGGTCTGCGTGGTATTTTTACCAATACCGCCGCCAAAGTTAAAGGCGGTGTAATGATCAAATATTACATTCGTCTAATTTTGACCGCTATTGTTTTATATTTCCTGATTGCCAATGCCACAGTAAATATCATTGGATTACTTATTGGACTTTCCGTGGTTGTAATCAACATTATCGTCACGCTGATCACCACTATGGCAAAAAAAAATTTACTTGAGGAGGTTATATAGAGAATGCACCCTCTACTTTTCCTGAACAACAGTTATCTTCCGGGTCATGTCACTTATACATTGTTTGTGGTCGCGCTCCTGTCCGTTCTGTCATTTTTGGCCACACGACAATTGCAAATCTATCCCGGCCGTTTGCAAAATGTAATGGAAGTAATTATCGGTGGATTTGATGCTTTGCTTATTGACACAATGGGTGACAAGGGCAAGAAATTTTTCCCCTTGATAGCTACTCTGGGCCTTTTCATTTTAACCGGAAACCTGATAGGAATCATTCCCGGATTTGAATCGCCAACCGCAAATATCAATACCAATGCCGCAATGGCACTTGTCGTGTTCTTTTCCACACATGTGGTTGGCGTTAGTATGCATGGTCTCAAATATTTTAAGCAGTTTATGGGACCTGTCTGGTGGTTGACACCTTTAATGCTGCCTATCGAAGTAATCAGCCATCTGTCACGACCGCTTTCCCTGACTTTTCGATTATTCGGCAATATCGCCGGCGAAGACATCGTGCTGGCTGTCGTACTTCTACTTGTTCCGCTGCTTGTTCCGTTGCCCATCCTTATTTTGATGATCTTTACTTCGATCGTCCAGACTCTTGTTTTCATGTTGCTGGCAATGATGTATATAGCGGGAGCACTGGAAGAAGGACATTAATTCAATCTTTATAATACTTTTCATTGTTTCACAATAAAGAGCTGGAAGCTACTCACTTTCAGCTCTTTTTATCATTCTGGAGTTCTTATGCATAGTCTGGGAATCAATATTGGCGCCTCTAATGTTAAAGTAACGATGCTTGAGGGGAATAATATTTTATGGAGTGAAGTTGATCCCCACGAAGGCAACTTTCTTCAAACACTGCAAAACATTCTATCATCCCACGAAATACCCGCGGATATTAAATCACTGGCAACAGGTACTG
>JBAXON010000084.1:0-11717 GCA_037133255.1 Deltaproteobacteria bacterium | reverse complement strand
TGGTTATCTTTGCTTTTTTCTTTGTTCATCTGTATCTGGGCACCATCGGCAATCCCGGAACTGTTCAGGCGATGATTACCGGCTGGGTAACCCGTAACTGGTTGAAGAAGCAACATCCCAAATGGCTCAAAGAAATGGAACATGAAGGAACACTAATTGTTTCCGATGGAAAAAAGTAAGACGACGATAAACTAAAAGTAACTATTTTATACTTTCAAAGAGGTCTGGAGAGATTATTTTCCAGGCCTCTTTTTTATATGGAACAAGTCAAAACATGCTTCAGTTCATATCGACCAGTATCGTTTCATCGCCCATAAAGAGAATCAGTGCCATGCCTCCGTATTTCCCCTTTTTCCAATGACCAGCAGCCTTGCATGCGGGGGAAAATGATGTTATGTCGCAAGTGAAGCTGTGAGATATTTCATGCTGAGGAAGGGGAATATTTATGTCTGATGCGGAGCGCCTAAAAAATGCGAAAACCGACGGGAAAGATTGGGTTTCAAAAATCTGGGGTTTTCTGACCTCCCTGAAGCTCGTTATAATCCTTTTACTCATCCTTTCTGCGCTCTTAATTGCCGGAACAGTGATTGAACAAAATAAGTCTCTGCAAGAATATTACCGGTTTTATCAACCGGGGACTGTTGACCTTTTTTCCAAGCTCGGTCTTTTTGACATGTATCATAGCTGGTGGTTTGTCGCCTGCCTGTCGCTCCTGGCTCTGAACATCACCGCCTGCACTATGGACCGCTACCGGGGAATCATGGCCGGGATGCAGAAAAAAGATCTCATCCTTGACGAAAAACTTTCAAAATCTTTACAGAATATTACAACGATCCGGTATGCTCTGCCGCTGGATGTTGTAGAAAATAAAATGTTGGAGTGCACGGGGAATGGATTTTCCGGCAAACCGTTGGTAACCGCGACGGAAGATGGTTCCCGCCATTATTTTTTTGAAAAAGGAAAATACAGCCGTCTGGCTTTCTTCATGACACATCTGAGCATTCTGATCATTTTTCTGGGCGCGATAGCCGGCTCTTTTTTCGGTTACAAAGGAAACGTTAATATTTTCGAAGGGGAAGCTGTTTCGCAGTTGGAAACCAGAGCCGAAAAAATTCAACATCTGAATTTTCAGGTCAGATGCAATACATTCCACGCCGAATTCTATCCCAGCGGCGCCCCGATGGATTATCGCAGCGATCTTTCCATTGTTCAGAATGGTAAGGAAGTGCTCCGGAAAACAATCCGGGTGAACGATCCCCTGACTTTCGAGGGAGTTACCTTTTACCAGTCCAGCTATGGAGCGTTGCCCGAAAAGGTTTCAATCGAAGTTGTCAACCGGGATGGCTCCGTGAAAGGATCGGTGACGGCACCCTTCAACCGGAGGATTTATATTCCCGGTATGCCTGATAAAGTAGAGGCAGTTGATTATCAGGAACATTTCCAACTGCCGGACGGAACAGACGGTGGCCAGGCAATTAGCGTCAATCTCTATCCAGCAAAAGGAAATCCGGTGGGTTTGTGGCTTCTGCTGAATCATCCCAAATATGATAAAGAGCGCGGCGGTGATTACTATTTAAGAGTGAGTGACTTGAAACTGAAGAAATATACCGGCCTTCAAGTCAACAATGACCCGGGAGAAATCCTGGTGTGGCTGGGCAGCATCCTGCTGATTGCGGGCATCATGATCGCTCTTTTTCTATCACACAAAAAACTATGGATCTCCCTGAGAACCGATAAAGAAGGGAAAAGTGAATTGAATATCGGCGGAACAGCAAACAAAAACCGCGACACCTTTGCCAGAGAGATGGAACATATTATTCAGAACCTGAAGGAGGTTTCTTAATGACCAATTCTTTATTGTTCGGCATTGCCACATTTTCATATTTTTTCGCGATGGTAATTTACGTCTCTTATCTGGCGTTTAGGTCTGAGGCGCTGGGAAAGGCGGCTAGCCTCACCATGCTCGGCGGTGTCGTTTTGGAAACCGCGGCAATCGGCATGAGATGGTACGAATCCTACCAGATGGGGATCGGACGCGCTCCTCTGACTAATCTATATGAGTCATTGGTCTTTTTCGCCTGGATGATCGCGGTGATTTATCTTGTCCTGGAAAGAAAGTTCAAGATCCGGACTGTGGGCGCTTTTGTTGCCCCTTTCCCTTTTCTTCTCATGGCCTATGCCTCATTGAATCCAAATGATATTCAGCCGTTGGTGCCGGCTCTGAAGAGCAATTGGCTCATTTCTCACGTGGTGAGCTGCTTTATCGGATACGCCGCCTTTGCCGTCTCTTTCGGAGTCAGTATCCTCTATTTTTTCAAGGTCTGGCATGAGATGCGCTCCACCAAACCCGCCGGATCTTTTTGGGACGCCCTTCCCTCCTCTTCCGCCCTCGACGAGATCGGCTACAAAACTATCGCTATCGGCTTCCCGCTTTTAACAATTGGCATTGTAACCGGCGCCTTCTGGGCAAATGTAGCGTGGGGGGCATACTGGAGCTGGGATCCTAAGGAAACCTGGTCGCTCATCGTCTGGCTCATTTATGCGGCTTATCTGCATGCAAGGATCACCCGCGGCTGGCGGGGTAAGAGGGCGGCGGTACTCTCTATCGTAGGTTTTGCAGCCACCATGTTCTGCTACCTGGGTGTGAACCTGATCCTCTCCGGTCTTCATAGTTATGGCAGCGCTTTTTAATGCCCCAAAAAACACGAGTTTTTATAAACACAAAGGAAGGTAAAAGAAATGGAAAATCCGGAATGTCCTCAATGCGGTAACTCCCTGGCAAATGGAGCAGCGGTCTGCGGATCATGTGGCAAGGAAGTAAAGGATGATGAAATTACCCTTCCTGCTAAGCAGAAGGATAAGGATAGGAATCCGGGGACGCAAAAGGTATATGCGGTTCTTGTCGTTTTTCTGGTATTTTTGGGAGGCATGACCATTCTGATTTTTACAGGCCTCCTACCTAACCCCATGAAGAGCTTTTCAACTGCCGCGATTGTTAACGGAGAAAAGATATCCATCGCGGAATTGGATCAGAAAATCGACATCTATAAAAAAATGTCCGGGCAAAACTCTCAACTGGCTTCCGCCACCCCCGAGGGCAAAGCAGCCATGGCGAATACGAGAATGCAGTTGCTCAATAAAATGATCCAGGAAAAAATACTGGTAACTGAGGCGGCCAGGGAAAAGATCACCGTAACTCCACAGGAGATCGCCGAGCGAATCACTATAATCAAGCAAAGTATGAAATTTTCTGATAAGGATTTTGATGCCTTTCTGAAAAATCACGCCATGACACCTAGCAGTTTTGAAAAACGGATAGAAAAGGATATCCTGATTGCCAAACTCATCGTAAAGGGAACGCAGGGAAATGGCCTGACCACGGAGGCCTTTATCGACGAGCTCAACAAAAAGGCGAAAGTTGAGGTCTTTGATAAATAACGATTTTCAGTTTCAAGAAACAGGGCTATATACTTACGCTTTGATTTAGAATTGGCATTGTCTTATTCTTCCCCTTCATAAATACATCCAGACTCCGGGCTTTCCTGAACGACAATTTTACTTAATTGTGGAAGAGTCGGCAAAAGATGCTGCCAGATCCATCTGGCTAAATTTTCCGATGTGGGATTGGCAAGTCCTTCGATGTCGTTTAAATATTTATGATCCAGTTTGTCTATGACAGGTTGGCAGGCAGCGGCGATATCGGCAAAGTCCATTACCCAGCCTGCAGGCGGATCGGCCTTGCCACGCAAATGAATTTCGATCCGGAAAGAATGACCATGAACCTGGGCACATTTGTGCCCTGCAGGGACGTTAGGCAGGCGATGCGCCGCGTCAAATTTGAACACTTTGTATATTTCCATTTTTATTCCTTATCGCACTTTCAGTATTTTATGGAACTGAAGACTGAGACGCCATTGTGGATGGACAAGACAGTATTCCAGCACCAGTTTAGTATTTGCTTCCAACTCCGGCCCATCCAGCGGTTGTAAATAAAAGTGCCGGAAATCGAGATTGGCATATCTCTCCGGTTCGGCCCCCGGTTGCGGATAGACAAGTTTTAACTCATCCCCGCAAATCTGCAACAATTCTACACCGGCTTTGGGGCTGACACAAATCCAGCCAATGCCTTCAGGCACAGCTATCGTGCCGTTGGTTTCCACGGCAATTTCCAATCCTTCTTCATGCAACGCGGTGACTAATACGGCATCCAATTGCAGAAGCGGTTCTCCGCCGGTGCAAACTACAAAAGGCTTTGCCGCTTTTACATCTTTGTGCGGCCAGAATTGTCGAATCTTTTTTGCAAGCCGTGTGGCATTTTGATACTTCCCGCCTTCCGTTCCATCAACGCCCACAAAATCAGTATCACAAAATTTGCAGAGAGCGGCACCCCGATCTTCCTCTTTGCCTGACCACAAATTGCAACCGGCAAAACGGCAAAAGACCGCCGGACGTCCGGCATAGTAGCCCTCGCCTTGTATGGAGTAAAATATTTCTTTGACCAGATACATTATTCTTGCACTCTTCAGGTTGAGACTGCAAGGAAATAGCAAAAAGTGCTATCAATCCCGTCAGACGTTGTCCCGGCATAGGCTGGGAAACAGAGTAATAAATGCTGGATTCCGTGTCGCGCTTCGCTGGCAGGGAATGACAAAGGCTCATTCGCCACACTCCACTTCAACTTTGTGCCTATGTAAATTAACATTCAACCTTTGTACTTAATCGGATCTGATATTCCCGCTTCCTGAAAACCTTTCAACCGTAACAGGCAAGAGTCGCATGCGCAGCAGGCCAAGCCTTCAGCCGACGGATCATAGCAACTGTGCGTAAGAGAATAGTCAACACCCAGGTCTATACCCTGGCAAATAATATCCGCTTTGCTCATTTCAATAAGCGGCGTATGAATTTTTAATTTCTGATTGCCTTCAACACCGGCTTTTGTTGCCAGATTGGCCATCTTTTCATAGGCTGTTATATATTCGGGGCGGCAATCGGGATAGCCACTGTAATCCAAAGCATTCACACCGATAAAAATATCGGAGGAACCGATGACTTCCGCCCAGGCCAGAGCGTAAGAAAGGAAAATTGTATTGCGTGCCGGAACATACGTTACCGGAATATCTTTACCCATCTCACCTAAACTACGGCTTTTGGGCACATCAATATTTCCTGTTAGCGCCGAACCGCCGATAAGACGCAGATCAATATCGACGATCAAATGTTTGGCAACAGAATAATTTCTGGCAATATTTACGGCTGATTTAAGTTCGATCTCATGGCGCTGACCATAGCGGAAACTAAGCGCGTATGTTGTAAATCCGATCTTTTGGGCAATAGCCAGCGTTGTGGTGGAGTCTATTCCGCCACTCAAGAGGAGAACAGCTTTTTGTTTAATATCCGGCATCTGGCGCCTCTTTTTAGATATGTTCTGTTAATTATCGGAAGCCTTAATGCCGAAAAGATTCATAGCATTGCGAGCCGTGGCATCGGCAACTTCTTCCCAGGGCAGATCTTTGATTTGAGCTACTTTTTTTGCTGTATTAACGATTAAGGAAGGCTCATTTCTTTTACCTCGGTGTGGTTCCGGTGTAAGGTAAGGGGCGTCTGTTTCCAGAAGCAGTGAAGAAAGGGGGACACGCTTTGCGACATCCTGAATAGTATTGGCTTTATTATAAGTCACTACACCGGGGATGGAAATATAATAGCCAAGGTCAATACATTGCACGGCCATGGAATAATCACCGGAAAAGCAATGAAAAACTCCGCGGCGCACACTGGATGCCTTGACCATTCTCAATGTCTGCTCATGCGCTTCACGATCATGGATAATCACTGGCAGCTTGAGTTCTTCGGCTAATTCCAACTGACGGCTAAACATCTCGATCTGTTTTTCGCGCGGGGAAATATTACGGAAATAATCCAGACCGATTTCACCATAGGCAACAACTTTTGGATCGTGGGCAATCTCGCGCAGTTCATCAAAGGTTTTATTATCGGTTCTGGCTACATCATGGGGATGGACGCCAATGGTCGCGTAAATATTTTCATGCCCGCGGGCAAGCGCCAATGCCTTCCTGCTTAGCGTCAGATTTGTTCCGACGGTAACAATATGAGTAACTCCCGCCTGCCGCGCGCGCTTAATTACATCCTCACGATCAGGATTAAACTCTTTCATTTCCAGATGGGCATGGGAATCAATCAACATAAGAAACTACTTGCCTTCAGGGCTCTCAATCTCTTCTGCAATATTATCAGCAACATCAGGAAGTTTCTTGTATAAACTATGCAAATCCTTCTCGGTAATTTCACCGGCTAGCAATTTGCGGGAAATTATCCGCCTGTCGAGATTTAGCAATTCTGAATTGACTTTTCTGGGCATTTTTAAAATCCTTCCTTTACTTAAGATCGCTGTAGCAGATTACTATTATATTTTTCAAACATAATCAAGCCCGAAGACTTAATCTGCCTTTAATGTAAAAGACACGCAGCAAATCAGCATGCAAAATAGCACAAAATAGTATTGACAAGCTCTGTGATTGGGTATAACAAAGCAAAAAATTAATGACGATATTCGGAACATATTTTGTTGCATGTTGGGCCTATAGCTCAATTGGTAGAGCCACCGGCTCATAACCGGTAGGTCCCTGGTTCGAGTCCAGGTGGGCCCACCATTTTGAAAGAATAGTAATGAGAAATAAAAGGATATTTTTTATACGAAGGGGCAGATATACTGCATCCATTGTTTTGACTGCCGGTAAAGGAATTAGAGTTTTCTCATCCAACGGCACAGAGAATAAGACCATAAATCAGTCTATATAAAAAAGCACCCCTGAAAGGTGCTTTTTTTTTATCTAAAAAAAGGAGAAAATTATTGAAAAAGAATTTATCATTATTAATCGAACTTCAGGAATGTGATTCGCAGTTAGTTAGTTTTTCCGTAAAGAAGGTAAAACTGCCGGAAAAGCTGGCAAAACTCGATGAGGAGTTTCACTTATTTAAAACCGGAATCGAGCAAAACAAACGTAAGTATGATGAACTCAAAGCGCGGCACATTGAAAGTGAAAACAAGATCAAAAAAATTAATGAGAGCATGGTAAAATCCAAGGACAGGCTTCTGGAGGTCAAAAACAATAAGGAATATCAGGCAATTCTCAAGGAAAATGATACTGCGGAGTCGTCACGCGGCAATATTGAGACTGAAATAATTTCTATATTGGAGGAATTAGATAAGCTTTCTGCCCTGGTAAAAAAAGATGAGGAAATACTTGCTCAGCACAAAAAAGAATATGAAGCAGAAAAGAAGATAATCGAAACTGATCTGAACGCAATTGATGCCGACGCGGTAACTTGGGAACAGAAGCGCGCTGATTTGAAAAAAGATGTTTCTGCCGAAATTCTGACTCGTTACGAAAAGGTTAAAAACAGAAATAATGGTGTTGGTGTCATTTCCGTTTGGAAACAGGTGTGCAACGGCTGCCACATGAGTATTCCGCCGCAGCTTTATAATGAATTGCAGAAAACGACAGAATTGCTCAGTTGCCCTAATTGCAACCGGATAATGTATTTTCATAATATGGAAAAGTAGACTTAAGTATTATGGGGGAAAAATTAAGCAGACTGTACAGTGATGGCGCCTGCCGCGGCAATCCCGGAATTGGTGGCGCCGGAGCTGTCATTACCAATGTGGAAGGAAGTATCCTTTGGGAAGGCAAAGAATATCTGGGGCATTGCACCAATAATATCGCTGAATATAAAGCACTGATTATGGGATTGAAGGGTGCGCTTATTGAAGGTCATAAGAATCTCGAGGTTTATCTGGATTCCGAACTTCTGGCCAATCAGATCAACGGTTCCTATCGCGTGAAAAACGAAAACTTGAAAGTATTAATGGCAGAGGTACGAAGCCTGCTTACTTCTTTTGATGCTGTTCAAGTGAAGCATGTTCTGCGCTCCGCAAACAGCCATGCGGATAAATTGGCCAATCTCGCCATTGATACTCATATATAAACTTCTTGTCCCGTGTTTAACGATGTAATTAACTTTACAAGCTTATTGCCTTATGTTAATAAAAAAAACAGGATTTGCCATAAAATATTTACAGGAGAAAGATCATGTCCGGTCATTCTAAATGGAGCACGATAAAGAGAAAAAAAGGAGCCATTGACGCCAAGCGCGGCAAGGCATTTACGAAGATAATCAAGGAAATAACCCTGGCAGCAAGGCTTGGCGGCGGCGATGTTGAAGGCAATTCTCGACTCCGGCAAGCCATTATGGCTGCTAAAGAGGAAAATATGCCCAAGGACAATATCGAAAGGGCAATAAAAAAAGGCCTGGGCGGCGGTGAAGGCGCGGCTAATTATGAAGAAATCACCTACGAAGGTTATGGCCCCGGTGGAGTGGCTGTTTTAGTTGAAATCATGACGGATAACAAAAACAGAACTGTCGCAGAGATTAGACATATACTTTCCAAGCACGGAGGAAACCTTGGTGAAAATGGTTGCGTGGCATGGATTTTTAATAAAAAAGGCAGCATCGTTATAGATAAGAAAATCATTGATGAAGACGCACTGATGGAATTGGCGCTGGATGCCGGAGCGGAAGATGTTATAATTGATGGTAACGAATTCGAGGTTATTACTGATCCGGTATCATTTGAAAAAGTGAAAAAAGCAATTGACGCAAAAGGAATAAAGCATTTGGAAGCCAGTATCGGAATGATACCTTCCAATACTGTGAAACTGGATGCGCACAAAGCGGAACAAATGTTGAAGCTAATGGAAAAGCTCGAAGATAATGACGATGTGCAAAATGTTTACGCTAATTTTGATATAGATGATGATGTGATGGAGAAATTAAGTTAATACCAAGTTCAACTGATTATTACGGGAAAAAAATTGCTGATTTTAGGAATTGATCCGGGCAGTCATATTACAGGCTATGGTGTAATTGATAAAAAGGGCAATTATTTGCGGCATATTCTCCATGGCGAAATCAAACTAAGAAAAGATTCACTTTTATCCACAGTATTAAGTTCCATCTATCAGCAACTTTCTGCGGTTATAGCTGATAACGGCCCACAGGCAATCGCTTTGGAAGATATTTTTTACGGGAAAAATGTTCGCAGCCTGATTAAGCAGGCTCACGTTCGGGGAGTAATAATTTTTGCAGGTGTAAACAGTAGCCTACCTGTTTTTGAATATTCTCCTCTGGAAGTGAAAAAAGCAGTAGTTGGCTATGGACGGGCGGAAAAAAGACAGGTACAGATTATGGTTAAAGCTATCTTAAAACTGCCGACTCTGCCGCCTCCCGATGCCGCTGACGCACTGGCTGTCGCCATTTGCCATGCTAATTTTTTAAAGGAGCAACCGGTCTGATGATTGCCTTAATCAAAGGGAAGATCGCTTATAAAGGCATTTCTCACGTCGTTGTGGATACGCAAGGTGTCGGTTATCGCGTCTTCATCCCCCTGACAACTTTTTATGAACTCCCGGATTTAGGACATGTGGTAACATTGCATATCCATACGCATGTTAAGCAGGATGCCATAAGCTTATTTGGTTTTTACACACTGCAGGAACGGGAACTTTTCCAGTTGATGATTTCGGTAAGCGGTATCGGGCCGAAAATCGCCATGAATATTCTCTCCGGTACTTCGGCAAACGATTTACTACAGGCAATATCCAGCGGCAATCTGGGAAAACTGGTCAGCATTCCGGGTGTCGGTAAAAAAATGGCTGAGCGCCTGATTCTTGAACTAAAGGAAAAAGTTATTAAAAAAATGGCGGCGGAAAATATTCCGGCGGCGGATACAGAGCAAAAAGCGGCTGAGATAGTCAAGGAAGACGCGCTTTCCGCGCTGGTTAATCTTGGTTATAAAAGCAATGTGGCCAAGGATGCGCTAGATAAGGTATTACAGGCAGCCGATCAGGAACTGGCGATGGATCAACTTTTGAAGAATACATTGAAAATTCTTGCCGGGTAAATTGCGCTTGTAGGGAATCTAAATATGGATACACTGACAAAAAACCCTTTAATCAATCCACTTTGCCAGGATGAAGAATTTATCATGGACGGTAGCCTGAGGCCGTCGAAATTTAGCGACTATGTAGGGCAGGAAAAGGTAAAAAACAATTTAGCGATATTTATTGAAGCAGCAAAGAAGCGTCGCGGTGTGCTGGACCATGTTCTTCTTTATGGTCCGCCGGGGTTGGGAAAAACTACTTTAGCCTACATCATTGCCAAAGAGATGGGTGTGGATATCAAAGTCACGTCCGGCCCGGTAATCGAAAGACCGGGAGATCTGGCGGCGATTTTAACTAATATGCAGGAACATAAGATTCTTTTTATTGACGAAATCCACAGGCTTTCTCATGTTGTTGAAGAAATATTGTATCCGGCAATGGAAGATTTCCACATTGATATTTTAATCGGTCAGGGGCCTTCGGCGCGCTCCATGAAACTGGATATCCCCAAATTTACTCTGGTTGGAGCAACAACACGCGCCGGTTCGCTTACTTCGCCACTGCGCGATCGGTTTGGTATGCACTTCCGCCTGGAATTTTATACGCCGAAAGAACTGATGATCATTATCAAAAGATCTGCCGCCATTTTAGGAGTAAAACTGGCAGGTGAAGGCGCTGAGGAACTGGCACGGCGTGCGCGTGGAACTCCGCGTATAGCTAACCGTTTGCTGAAACGCGTCCGAGATTATGCCGAAGTTAAAGCAGATGGAACTATTGACGGGAAAATAGCGCGGGCGGCATTGGATGCCTTTGATGTTGATCAAAAAGGCTTTGATCAAATGGACAGAAAACTGCTCTTAACCCTGATTGAAAAATTTAATGGCGGACCGGTAGGTGTGGAGAGTTTAGCCGCGGCCATTGGTGAAGAAAAAATAACTATTGAAGATGTCTATGAACCGTATTTGATCCAGGAAGGTTATCTGCAGAGGACTGCACGGGGGAGAATTGCCAGTGCCAAGGCTTATGAACATTTTGGCCTTAAGGCCGCAAACGGGCAAAAAGACCTCTTTTAAAATCAAGTTACTCTAGGCGACTCTGTTCAATGAAACTGTTAATGCACATTTGTTGCGGACCATGTACGATTTATCCGCTCAAAGAATTGAGAACTTCCGGGCATGAAGTAGTCGGCGCATTCTACAACCCCAATATCCACCCATATCAGGAATACCAGAGGCGCAGGCAAGCACTATCGGATTATGCTGAAAAGTCATTTTTGCCAATCATCTGGCCTGAAGATTATGCAATGGAAGAATTTCTGCGCCAAGTAGCTTTTAAAGAAAATGAAAGATGTGATTATTGTTTGCAAGATCGCCTGAAGTACACAGCTTTGCTTGCCCAAAATGAAAGTTATGACGGTTTTACAACCACATTGCTCTATAGTAAGCACCAGAAACACGACGAAATTAGAGAAATTGGCGAAATTTTAGGTAAGCAATTGGGAATTATTTTCCATTATCAGGACTTTCGTGCTGGCTGGGATGAAGGTGTAAAAATTTCTAAAGAACTGGGAATGTATCGCCAAAATTACTGCGGTTGCATATACAGCGAAAAGGAACGCTTCTATAAGTATTAGTCTATCATTTCAGTTAATCGACTGTGGCATTTTATACACACACAGACAAAAACATTTAGTCGCAATAAAACTCATATGCGGTGAAAAAGCAGTTGTTGTATGTACTTATATTTAAAAAGAAAAAA
>JBAXON010000083.1:0-11831 GCA_037133255.1 Deltaproteobacteria bacterium | reverse complement strand
TCGATAAATGACTGTAGGCGGCAGGAAAAATTCCGTAACGCGTTGTTTGCGGATAATTTCAAATATCAACGCCGGTTCTGGTTTTGTGACAACCACCACTTTGCCTCCACGTGCCGAACAGGGCAGGGAAAGCGCTCCCGCAGTATGGGTCATCGGTGCTGCCGCCAGATTGACCGGATATTCGTCGTTCGGATAGTATATGTTCATCAAGAATAATATACAAAAAGTAGAAACGCTTCTGTTTGTATTCATAACACCCTTGGGCAGACCTGTGGTGCCGCCAGTCGGGAAGATCGCGATAACATCGTCCGGTTCGTAAATGATTTGAGGTAGCGTTGCCGGTTGATCTTTGATGAAATCCTTAAGCGATATTGCCCCCTCCACCTCATCGTCAATGCAGATCCAAAGCTTAACTTTAGAAAGTTTATCTTTAAGCGACAAAGCCTCTTTGGCGAAATATTTCGTGAAGAATATAACTTCAGCATCGAATGATTCAAGAATGAAATTGTTTTCTTCCAGGGGACTGCGCGGGTTTACCGGTATCCAGGCTAGCCCTGCTCGCCAAAGAGAAAGCGTGCAAGTCCAAGATATAGGATGATTAAGCGACCATACAGCTCCCTTGGTTTCTTTCTTGAACCCTTTGGCAAGAAGGCCGTTGGCAATGCGACACGAAAGCTTCCCTATCTCGTTAAAGGTGAACTCCTGCCCATCCATGTAATAGGCTACACCGTTGGGATTAATATTCCATCCGCGATCGAAAAAATGAATTGCTGCTGTCATTATACATGTCTCCTTTCTTTTTTATAAGATTATATTCATGTTAATACTTGTCAGTACTGTCCAGAAATTCAGTTCCATTCTTTTCAAATCCCTTCAAGAATATGAATGGCCATAGCTGCCTCGCCCCGACCGAGGAACCCTCCGCCGTTTTCGGCCATGGCAATCCGTGCCCCCTGAACCTGCCGGGAGCCAGCTTTAGCATGAAGCTGCGTTACCAACTCGAAAATCTGCGCAAGACCTGACGCCCCAACTGGATGTCCTCTGGCAATCAATCCTCCGCTTGGATTGATCGGAATCTTTCCTCCGATGGCTGTTGCGCCGCTCTCAGCGAAAGGTCCTCCCTCTCCCATCGGGCAAAAACCCATCTGCTCCGTCTGATACAATTCTCCAAAAGCCGTTGCATCATGGACCTCGACTACATCGATATCCTTGGGACCGAGGCTGGCCATCTCATAGGCAGCCTTTGAAGTTCTTGCACATATGTCGCTTTCCCCCTCTTTCGTTCCGGATCTGAGGACGGAGGCACGTATGCGGATGGCCTTGCCCGATGATGCCCGCTGCTTTAGAAATTTTTCACTGCAAAGTACTACCGCGGCAGCACCGTCCCCTACTGGCGCACACATGGCCCTCGTCAGTGGATAGGAAACCTCCCTGTCAAAGAGGACCTCTTCCACAGTCATAGGGAAGATATACTGAGCAAAGGGGTTGTGCACGGAGTTGTTATGGGCCTTTGCGGCAATACATGCAAGCTGGCGCTGGGTAGTCCCGTATTTCTCCATGTGCATGCGTGCCCCTATAGAATAGAGGTCCATAAAGGCCGAATGCCCACCGGCATCTGCCTTGGGAGGTTCCAGGCCTTTCTCCCGCGCCTCTTTTTCCTTGCGCTGCCGTTCCTCTGCCTGGAACTTAGCCATAAAGTTCGGAAGCTCTTCCACGTCCGAGCCGGACATGAACATCATCATAGTCTTGGCCTTGTCGTTGTCGTACATCTTTTCCGCTCCGATGGCCAGGACACAATCATAGATACCGGCCTTGATCGATGTCCACGCGGAGTGAAGGGCCGTGGAGCCGCTGGCACAGGCATTCTCTACATTGACGATCTGGATGCCCTCGAGCCCATTTGCGGACAGGGCCACCTGTCCCCGCACAGCGTGCTGGAAGGAGTGGTATCCCCAGCCGGAATTTGAAAACCAGGCCGCCTCAATATCTTTGCGTTGAAGCACGCTGTCCTTGAGTACAAGCTCTAGTGCTTCACCGGTCAACAACTTGACCCCTTTATCAAGGTATTTCCCAAACTTGGTCATCGCCGTTCCTATGATGTATACATCTTCAGCCATATTTTCATGCCCTTTCTTCTTTATTTTTTACGATCATCGCATGGTGTTCAAAAGGGTTAATTACAACTGCAAATCTCCAGTTTTCATTTGATTTTTTTTAATCTAATTATATCGTCAAGTATTAAAATCTTATTTTCCAGTTTCCACTTTCTGGAAACTGGTGCCGCACCGACCAGATTCATGATCAGGATATCATTGTTAAAGGTATAAGTCCCTTTCTGGGTAGCAATCACCGGATTTATAGAGCCTGCAGGAAGCTGCTTGAGGACTTCCGGCGTTAATCGGGAAACAAAATTGAATGTATTATCTTTGTTTAAGACAAAATTGAATATAGCTTGTGGTAGCCCATCCTGAAAGCCCTGCCAGGTTCCGACCAGTTCTTTGACAATAATATATTTCATAACAATGGGAGCATCCGGTTTCGCTCCTTTTGATTCCAGAAGCGAGAGAATTGCGTTATTGCCGGAACGTTTCGCGTAACTCATGGCTGTTTCACCCGCGTTGTTTTTCAGCTGAACATTGGCGCCTTTCTTGAGGAGAAGTTCTACAACTCCTTCATGCCCTCTGCCTGCCGCAAACATCAATGCGGTTTCGCCGGATTTATTTACAATATCAGTTTTTGCACCCCTACTTAGCAGTAGATCTACTTTGTCTTCAGCCTGTCCGCTGTTGGAACTGGCCGCAGCATTAATTAATGCTGTTTTTCCATCCGCTGCCTGAAAATTGACATCAGCTTTCTTGTCTAATAAATATTTTATAACATCCATGCTATCCCCATGGTTTAAAGGGCTAATATTCATGGTTGCTGCGATGAGTGGAGTCATGTTTTCTGTGGTCGTCTTTATATCAATTTTTGCGCCTGCTTCTACAAGAGCCTGAACATTTTGTAGTCTATTGGCATACGCGGCTAAGGATAGTGGGGTAAATCCTCTGTTATCTAAAATATCCAGATTAGCCCCGCGTTTTATTAGATATCTTAGAGCATCAATAAATTCCCAGTTTGCCGCTGCATGCAGAGGCGTACCGCCATTTTCAAGACTTTTAATATTAATATTCGCGCCGTGGTCTAACAGGATCTCCATATACTCAACAAATCCAGCCATTGTTGCCCTATGTAAAGCAGAAAACGACCCTGCACCCATATGATTAATATCTGGCTTGTAGGTCAGGAACTTCTTCAGATATTCTACCCTCGGTTTTCGGTTTTTTGTCGTGCCCACGATATCAATAAGAAAAGTGCCTCCACCTAGGTTATAATTAACATCAGCTCCCTTCGATATCAGATACTCAAGTATATCAAAATTTTTGTTGTCTAAAGTTCCGTCAAGCATAAACGTTCCAGTTTTACCGAGCATATTAATCTTTGCTCCATTATTAACAAGAAGCTTAACCATATCCAGGTTGTCCTTTTCTATCGCAACGCATAGAACGGTTACTTCCTGCAGAAACTTTCCATTTATGTCAATTTTTTTCGGGTGAGCAAGAATTAACTTAGCCACTTCAATATGATTTCTTCCGACAGCTCTGAAAAACGCTGTAAAACCCCTTGACTGCGGATAATCTAACGTATTGTCACGTGCATTTACATCCGCGCCTTTTTTTAGAAGAAAGCTGACAATTTCCGTCTGCCCCATGCTAGCCGCAAGAATTAATGCCGTGCGTTCCCATTCATTGAAGTCGTCATACGACGCGCCTCTGCCTTCCAGCTTTATCTTCGGCGATTGGATAATCAGTTTAGCGATTTCCGACCTATCTTTTCTTATCGCCCATAAAAGCATTGTATCCTGGTCATATATCGCATTTACATCCGCGCCACTGGCAATCGCTGCTTGGGCCCGGGCAATATTATTTTTTTCGATGGCCAGGTAAAGTGCGGGTTTGATTTCCTCGGTAGCTTGTGCATAAAGCGGCATAAATGCACTGTAGGCAAGCAGTAAAATAACAGCTGTTTGAAAAAACCTGTATGTTCTCAATTAGTTCTCCTCCGGATTTCAGTTGATTTTTGTTTGCTGGTTTCCCGTCGGTACCACATTATCTCACCTATGTATCGGGGTGGTACCAACTCTCATAAAAACGAGCCACCCATATCATACTGATTGAGGAAATGGAATCGTTATTGGGTCCAGACTGGCTAGGCGTCATTGAAAATGCTGCAAAGCCAGTCCAGACCCCAAAAACAAGGTATAACGTTAATACACAATTCTGTTAATGACCGGCAGGGAAAAATGTGTTGCTTACAAACACCAGTACAACCAGCAGAACCACTCCCAGGATAAGACTCCAGGCTATCAATTTCTTTTCAATTGGCAGCAGTGGTTCATATTCCATTTTTTCTATTTCATCTTTAATTTTTACATCAGCCATAATAAGACTCCTTTTTAGAAAAATTATTTAATAAGTGGTGGCAGAACACCATTGAAGAATATCCATGATATTGCCAACCCTATCCAGATGATGAAACCGAACAACGATACAACATAAACCAGCATCAGCTTGCCGATGCCTTCTTCCCAGAGTTTCTTGAAGTTTGTAGCAAGCCCAATGGAAAAGAAAGTCATAGCAAAAAAGAGTTTCCGAAATACGTCGGTTTCAGAGCTTGACAGTGATATTTTTGATTTTAATTCCGGCCAATTAAGACCTATTGTCAGCATGATCAGGAAAGTAACAAAATAGCCGATGACAAATTTGGGGAAACGATCCCATATTTCTCAGGCCTGCGCTTTTTCACCTTTTTTAGGATTGATCTTGGTGGTCCAGATTATGGCAAGTATGAACGCCCATATTCCGATGAAAATATCTATGAAAATTTTAACTGTCGTGGCCGTGCCTACAACCCAGCCAGGCTCATAATTTATGCCCTGTGCAGCGTTTTTGGCATAGATCAGAGATTCAACTATCTGGCCGCTGGCGACAGCCGCCCCGTCAGTTTTAACTGCAAGCCCCATCCACGCCCCGGCAACAAGCGGCTGATTGGGAATGAGCTCTGCCGCAAAAAACGGCAGCAGTATCAGCTCAACTACCGCGAAAATAACAACAAGAGAGGAAACCATGATCGGAACTATGGGACGTGCGCGGATAGCTCCGCCTGTCGCGATGGCCGCGGATACGCCGCATATTGATATCCCGGAAGCAAGAGGCGCGGACCATTCCCGGCTGAACTTGAAATATTTCCTGGCGATGAAATATACAAGGGCCCAATAGATCAGGTAGGCTTCCACAATAGCGCAAAGTCCCCGAAACATCATCGATGTTGCCAGTCCCAGTTGCTCGGCTGATTTAACACCAAGACCGATACCCATGATTACTATTGCTGTTTTGATGAACCATTCCGGTCTTGCTGCCTCTTTTAGTGTATCGGCAAATTTCGGCATGAAGTTACCGAAAAAGAGTCCGACAAGCAGCGCGAGAATCAACCCTGCCTCACCAGTTAGTTTTAATGACCAGGACAGATTGAATTTACTTAATTCGGCAGACGTCTGCGCGGCGATCACCGCGTAATGTCCCAGCACGGTGCAGAGATAAGTTAACCAGAAAATAACAGTAAAACCATAAATGAATTTTTTTAAATCATAACCCAGCGCTTTGGCGCCGACGATGAGAATGCCCAGAAAAGCAAAGAAAGTTAAAATGATTGATATTAATGGATTGAGTCCCGCGTATGCTTTTGATGCGGGAGCTATGGATTTTGTAATATCCATCCACACTTTAGGTGTTACCACCCATCCTAAAAGATCAAGACCTAAAAGTGATCCCAGTGAAAGTATAAATATGAAGAATCCCAGCCACACCGACCACCAATCCTCAGTCTTGAAAAGACTACTTTTACTGCTCATAAAAACCTCCATTTTTCTGATTTTTTATATTACGAAAAAATATCGGTAAATATTTCACCTCCCCTCTTATGAAATGTGTCGCCATTGTCATTGCGAACTTGTAATTGTAGGCCGCGTCGTGTGCCCTGCTTTTTAGGGTAGACCCCACGCGGCGAAACAAATATCGCCGGGTCAGGTCGCGTGACCTTTAGGTTAGACCCGGCCTACTTTTAGCGAGTTCATCTACCAAAGCAATGGTTTTGGTTTGGAAATGAGGTGATGTTTGCCATTCTAATTGTGGTATTTGACATCGCTAATGAGCCAAGTAAATGGTTGCCCCGCGCATTCATTCTTCTACGGTGTCACACTATTTATACTTCACAAGAATTTCGGCAACATCATAATTTATTTCAAACAAGTAGTCATTCAAAAGTTTGTCAACCATAGTTGTAAATAGTACCTCTACTTCTTGTGTTCCTTCAATCGTTCGATTTAATTCGGCATCATATAAAACTTTAGACTTCAATACATCATATATCTTTAAATGATAATAATAGTGATAAAATAACTCATCAGGTTGACCCCACCCCGCCACAACACGTGGTTCACACATTAAAACATCAATACCTATAACATATGATATATTTGTCGGAACGATTTTGTTATTTTTGATTATTTCTTGGAAACTCAAGTCTGATTTTTTGTCTGAAACAATATTAAAGCCTAAACTAGACAAATCAAAAATCAGCGATTCGTGCAAATAATCACATAGTGTTTTTGTTTTGAATCTGTGGTCATTATTCTCTCGGTACTTAAAAATCAAATAAGGATCTTTTAGGTCTTCATATGAAACTTGCTCATCATCCCAACCTTTGGATTTTAAGACATCAATATTTTTTTCTTTATAATGCATTCGTTTGTCTTGAAATTTTAAAACAAAGATTTTTGGTTCTTTGGCTATTGAAGCAAGGTTTTTTTTGATGGTCAGAGACCTTATTGATGTCTTTGGTGTATATTCAGATCTGACGATTCTGGCTGCACATCCAGAAAGAAAAAAAATAGATAATATTAAAATGATGATGAAAACATGCTTTTTAGTATCCATAAAATCTCCTCCGTTTGCTTTCATGTGTATCTCTCGTTGACCGTCCTAATCAGTAACCCTGCTTAAGGAAGGCTCTTGGCAAGGAATGCCAGTTGCCTGAGAGTTTCCGTCAGCCTGGTTATATCGAGATCGGCGGCAAGGCCCTTGACGCCTATGCTTGGCTTTTCCACCTGTACCTTGTTTTTGGCGATCTGCAATTCCGTATAATTGAGAAGGAAAAGCGCGCTTATGTGTTCCTGAATATCCGGCGCCTTCAGATAGTTCGATACAGGCCAGACATCATTGGAATAGACGACGATGCGGTCGTCAAAGACGGGGTTTCCTGTCTTAACTTCATCGGCAAACCACTGCTTACCTGCCAGGTTGTCCAGTAATGATTTTTCTTTCGGAATGGCCGTCATCTTGAAAGGAGTTGGTCGCTCAAAAAATATTCGCAGATATTCCGGCGTGTTTTCTCCTCCCATTAAATGTTCGATCTCATAGAGGCAACCTTCATGCTGCCCTTTGAATCCGGGTTTGAAGAAACTGGATGTAATCTTGCCGTTTAGGAATGCGGATAGTCTGCTGAAAATAATCTTTTTCTTTTTCAAAGATGAAGCAATGAAGAAAAAAATGATAAGTATAAAAACGGGCACGATGATGAAGGGAAGCTGCGTGCTGATCATCTGGGCTTGAAAATCTTCTATGATTTTTGCCAGGGTATCCATCGGAATCACTGTCTCCAACTGCGAGTCCGCAATCAATCTGAGCTAGCCAATATTATCTTTCTGTTTACCAATTCTATAGGCATCAATGACTGCAAATATCCAAAAACAAATAATAGAGTAGAAAATAATGTCATAATAGGGTGCTGAGTTTAACATTTTTGATCCGACAATTTCAGAGATTTCCTGCACGTTCGGGGCGGCACCCTGCGCCTTAGCCATAACTTCATCGAGGCTCTTGAGCGCAACTACCGTCGCCTGCCAGATCAGGTAGGCTAATCCGGTAAAGACAAAAGACATAATACCCAATCCCCGCCAATACTTTTTTAAATAGAGCTGGCCTGTGCCGGGAAAGACGAATGCGGATAGAAGCGTGGCTTTAGATGAAATTTTCATTTTGATCCTAGTTATCGTTATCAGTAAGGTGTTATCACTAAACCCTCTCGAATATTGTTGCCGGAGCCTGGCCGCCGCCGGTGCAAAGGGTCACCAGGGCGTATTTAGCCTTCCGCCTTTGCAGCTCGTGGATCGCGGTGATACTGATACGGCAACCGCTGTTCCCTACCGGGTGTCCCAGCGCCATTGCGCCGCCATTGACGTTGAGTTTTGCCAGATCGGCCTTGACTTCTTTTGCCCAGGCCAGCGGAATCGGCGCAAAGGCCTCGTTGACTTCAAAGAGGTCAATATCGTCAATTTTCAGGCCGGCCATCTTGAGCACTTTCGGCGTCGCGGTCATGGGGCCGGTGAGCATTAGCCTGGGGTCGGAACCCACTACGGCGCTGGCTACAATGCGGGCAAGTGGTGTCAGCCCCAGTTGCTTCACTTTTTCTCCGCTCATAATCAATACCGCGGATACCCCGTCTGTGACTGTGCTGGAAAGACCGGCCGTCATCCAATCTGTGCCGGGCAGTACCTTGAGGCTGTTAAGGACTTCCCGGGTAACTCCGGGGCGCATCGGCTCGTCAGTATCGCAAAGGATTTTATTGCCGTCCTTGTCCAGGCCTTGCACCGGCATTATCTCTTTTTGAAAATATCCTTCCTTTGTGGCATTTAATGCCTTTGCATGGCTGGCAACGGCGAAATCCTGGCATTCTTCCCTGGTTACTTTCCACTGGTTGGCAATCGCCTGAGCTGCGCCCATCTGATCGGGGAGGCCGTAGCTATCCATGTATGATTTTGTGATTGGATGCCCCGCGTTTTGTCCGCTGGCTAATGTGCAGTTCATGTCGGAGGCTATGCTATATTTAGACATGAGCTCGCAGCCACTGGCAATGACTGTGTCCATTGCTCCTGCTGCGATCATGCCCGCGCCAAGTTGTATCGCGGAAAGGCTGCTTCCGCACTGACGGTTCACGCTTACGCCTCCCAGCGTCACCGGCAGCCGTGATGATAGAATAGCCATCCGTGCCAGGTTGAATCCCTGTTCGCCAATCTGGTAAACGCATCCGGTGATAACATCATCCACCTGCGCTACGTCAAGCTCGACGCGTTCAACAACCTCGTTTAGCACAAGGGCGAGCAGTTCCGGGGCTATATATTCGCGATAATAGCCTCTTTGCTTGCCAACCGCCGTCCTCACGGCACTGACAATAAATACATCTCGCATTGAATACCTCCTGACTAATTCAGGGTTTCTCTAAATCGCCATTATTTTTCTCAATTCGCGCTTTAGTATTTTGCCTACGCCGCTTGTGGGAAGCTCGTCCATAAACTCAATCACGCGTGGCATCTTGTAGGGCGCAATATGTTCTTTAAGGAAGGCGCGGATCTTTTCCTTTTCCGCATCGCTCTTAACTACTCCTTCGCGAAGCACTATGGCGCACCCCACGCGCTCTGATCCAGGTCGTTCAGGATCAGGCATACCGATGGTTGCCGCCATCAGCACATCGCGGTGCTTGGCCAGGACATCGTCAATCTCCCTGGTGAAGACCTTGAACCCGGACACGATCACCATATCCTTTACCCGATCAACCAGGTAAAAATAGCCGCCCTCGTCCATCTTTGCCACATCGCCTGTGTACATCCAGCCGTCACGGACGGCATTGGCGGTCTCGGCGGGCTGGTTGTAATAGCCGCGCATGATCTGCGGACCTCGAATGACAATCTCGCCAGGCTCTCCTGTCTGCGGGGGCATCTTTGTCTCCGGGTCAATTAACTGCACATCCGTGTCGGAAAGAGGCAAACCTATGGATCCGGGTTTTTTCTTGCCTATGCGGGGATTGCAGATCATCACCGGGGACATCTCGGTCATCCCGTAGAGTTCAATAAAATTGCCCTCGCCGATGATTGCCTCGAGTTCCTTGATATTCTCTGCCGGGAAGGGAGCCGCGGCGCTAAGGCACCATTTCAGATGTCCTTTCAGATCAAGCGCCCGGAATTCCGGTTTTTTCAGCAGTTCAAAAAAGACCGTGGGGACGTTGACTAAGAAACTAGGACGGTATTTTTTCAGCGCCTCGATAAGGAAGTGCGAATCGCGGGGGTTGGGTACACAAATCTGCGTAACACCATTTGTGAGGCAGAATCCTCCGAGGGCAAGCCCTGCTATATGAAAGAGGGGAAAGGCCGAAAGGGCAATATCATCGCTCTTAATATCAAGCCAGGTGAGCGTCTGGTGCCGGTTGCTCATGTAACTCCGCTGGGTGAGCAATGCGCCTTTGGCCGGCCCCGTGGTGCCTCCCGTGTACATCATGAAAATGTTATCGTCAAACCCTCGTTTTACCGCTACCGACTGTTTGGGCATTGTTTTTAGAATTTCATTGAAGCGCAGTACTGTTTTACCGGCAATAGGTTTCACTTCTGCCGTGGGGATTTTTTTCAGCAGCTTTCCCAGTACCCGTTTAATGCCGGGAAGGAAATCGGCGATTTCCGAAACGACGACTGTAGTGAAGGGCGCTTTGTCGGCTACCTCCGCTATCTTGGAATAGAGCACATCAACAGTGAGGACGATTTTAGTTCCAGAATCATTGAGCTGGTGCGCCATCTCGGGTGCCGTCAAAAGCGGGGATAGCCCGGTGGTAACGCATCCGGCCTTCTGTGCCCCCAATACGCCAATGTAGTGCGCCGGAATATTAGGCAGATGCAGCCCCACAACATCGTCGGGCTTCAGACCGCTTTTTATGAAAAAATGTGCCAGTTGGTTGGCGAGAATATCTACATCCCGAAAAGTGAGCTTGCTTCCCAGATAAATAAGGGCTGTCTTGTCGGGATACTTGGCAACAATCTGTGCGAAGAAATCGGCAAAACATTTCTCTTCGTATTTAAGGTTTGGCGATACGTGCTTATCATAATTTTTTAACCACGGCCTGTTCACATTTACATCGCTCATAAATCCCTCCATTTATATTGATTTAGTTTGATGTTTCTAATTTTACCTTCTGCACCTTGTTGTAGTCCCTGCCATAATAGAACGCGCCGATGAAAAACCCGATGGCTCCGAGTAGAGAAAAGAGCGGCAGGAATTTGAATGCTGTAAGCAGATCATACCTGTCGGATATAGCGCCGATGAAAATCGGGCTCAGACTATAGCCTAAGAGCATCATGAAAAACTGCACCAGGCTGTAGGAGATCGCCCGGAGACCGGGGTGCACAACGTCCTGCGTAGTGGCAGATCCTCCGGCGGCAAACATGGGCGCTGTAAAACCCCAGATAATCAGGAAAATATATTGCGTTGTTCCTTCAAAGAAGAAGAATCCGATAAAGAGCAAGATACCTGCCACTAAAGAAGTGACTGCCGGCACGCTCATCCGGGAGTGGAACCATTTCTTGCGGAGCTTATCGGTCAGCATTCCACCGAGTGGGGCACCGATGATAGCCAGCAGAAATACAACGGATGTTTTTATCCCTGCCTTATCCATGGGGATACCGTCAATCCTGTTGAAATAAGAGGGCAGCCAGTTCATAAGCGCCGTGGTGACGAAAGTGTTTCCCACGTATCCCACATAAGTAAAAATTACCGTCGGTGTGTGCAAAAACTCTCTGGCGATATCCTTCCATCCCATTTTTATTTCACCGGCGCCGGCATTTTTTGTGATCATGACGGTCTTATAATCTTTCACCCAGAAAAAAAGAATGGCCACAATCAAACCAGGGATGG
>JBAXON010000082.1:0-11843 GCA_037133255.1 Deltaproteobacteria bacterium | reverse complement strand
ACAGGCGTTAAGCAGACGGCTAAGGTTGAAGAAAAAGAAATAACTCTGGCGATAGCTTTGGCAATACAGAAAGAACTCGCCGCTGAAAATAACATTGAAGTTATCTTGACCCGCAATTCCGATACAAATGTTACTATTGAGGAACGGAAAGAGAATATATTAAAGATAAAACCGGAACTGTTTTTAAGCCTGCATATCAACGCCGGATTCTGGAAAGATGCCAATGGATTTGAACTCTATTACCCGGGATTTAAAGAGGCGCAGGATAATACAAAGGCTGCGAAAAACATCCAGAAGAATCAGAAAACTAAATATCTTAGCGATTCTGTGCGATTGGCGAATTTTATTCAAAGAAGCCTGGACACTTTATTTCCACGCAAGGGCAGGGGGTTAAGAGAAGCAGATGTGCCGATCATGGAAGGAATGACAATTCCGGCATTGGTTGTGGAAATTGGTTTTGCCACTAATCCGGAAGAAAAGAAAAAATTGCTTTCCGAAAACACTCAGAAGGAAATTGCCAAAGCTCTGGCTAAAAGTATCATATTATTTTACAGGTGATCAGTGTTTAAAAGAAATTTAGGCAGGCAGTGGGATGAACTAAGGCCTGTCAACATAACCAATAATTATCTTCGTGGTGTTGCCGGTTCTGTTTTGGTTGAATTTGGCAATACCAAAGTAATTTGTGCGGCATCGCTAGATGATAAAACCGCTCCTTTTTTAAAAAACACCGGCAAGGGCTGGCTAACAGCGGAATATTCAATGCTGCCCATGTCTACGCACACCAGAACCGCGCGCGAAGCTGCACGCGGGCGTTTAGGAGGACGGACGCACGAGATTCAGAGGCTGATCGGCAGATCTTTAAGGACTGTGACAGATCTGAAGGCTTTTGGGGAGAGAACTATATATATCGATTGTGATGTTATTCAGGCGGACGGCGGCACCAGAACAGCATCTATTACTGGCGCCTTTGTGGCGCTTGTGGATTTATTTAAAAAAATGAAGCAAGACGGCCTCGTAAAAGTGATGCCTGTAAGAGATTTTGTGTCCGCGATAAGTGTAGGACTGATTGATGGTCAGGCTCTTCTTGATCTGGAATATGAAGAGGATTCTCGCGCGGATGTTGATATGAATTTTGTGATGACCGGCGCCGGCCTTTTTATTGAAGTTCAAGGCACGGCGGAACATGCTCCTTTTAGTAAAAAAGAAATGAATGAGATGACCGATCTGGCAGCGCAAGGCATTCAAAAGATCATTACGCGGCAAAAAGAGATTGTGGGTGATCTTCAACAATGAAATTAGTATTTGCCACAAAAAATGAGGGAAAAGTAAAAGAAATTAAAGAAATGTTCGAAGGAATGAATATAGATTTAATTTCGTTAAACCATTATAATCATGTTCCGGAAATTAGCGAAGACGGAAATAACTTTTTTGAAAATGCTTTAAAGAAAGCTAAAATAGTCTCTGAATTTACAGGGGAAACTGTTTTGGCTGATGATTCGGGCCTGCAAGTTGACATCTTAAATGGCCAACCGGGGATTTATTCCGCCAGATACGCGGGAGATGAAGCCACTGATGAGAAAAATAATAATAAGCTTTTAGCTAAGTTGAAAGATGTCCCCTTAAATAAGAGATCAGCGTCTTTTTTTTGTTCGTTAGTGCTTTATAAAAAAGATGGAAATTATGAAGCTTTTGAGGGAAGATGGGACGGTAAGATTATCGATGAGAGGCGAGGAGAAAATGGATTTGGTTACGATCCCATATTTTTTGTGCCGGAACTGAAACTTACCGCCGCGGAGTTACCGCCCGCAATTAAAAACAAAGTAAGTCATCGTGGTCAGGCATTTGCTAAGCTGAAAAAAGTTTTGGAGAACAATTAAGAAATACATAGTCGGGGCGTAGCGCAGCTTGGTAGCGCGCCTGCTTTGGGAGCAGGATGTCGGAGGTTCAAATCCTCTCGCCCCGACCAAATGAAATCAAGGAGTTAGAGAGTTATTCTGACTCTTTTTTTTTAGGAAAAAAGGCAGCGGTTACAAGATCGGTTGCAAATAATTTTTATCACTACCTAGGCGAAATGACCAAGGAGCAAATGAGCCTATCCAGATTATAACGTAATCTCAAGACCCTCGTACGCTATACATACTGGGATTGCTTCTATTTCGCTCATCTGTTTTTGAATATCATCTAGCTCATCGTCACTGCGCAGCGGTTCGTGATGGGTGAGATACAGAGCCTTGGCGCCGGCGTTCTTGGCCATATCAATGCATGAATTGTAAGTTCCGTGACCCCACCCCTTTTTTGTCGGATATTCCTGCTCTGTATAAGCAGAGTCGGCGATCAGGACATCTACTCCTCTGATAAAATCGGCGAGCATCACGTTTTTTCTGGAGATGAGATTATCGTATTCAGCATAGTAATCGTCTCCGGTTTGGTAAATATTATACAGCGGCTCGTTATCTCCGGTGAAAAAGATGCTCTTTCCATTACAATCAATCCGGTAGCCGAAATTGAGTACCGTATGATTCATGACGATGTTCGTAACCCTCGCTGATCCTATTTCTAATGTTTGTCTTTCGTAGAGAGAACTATATTGTATGTCCGCTTTTAGTTCTGCTTCACGAACAGGAAAGTAGCAATACTCCATCTGGCGGACAAGAACATCTCCGATTTCTCTCTGCAGAACCGGATCAAAGGCACCGTAAATACGTATTTGGTTTCCGGGGATAAAAATGGGAACAAAAAAAGGAAGACCCTGGATATGGTCCCAGTGGGTATGTGTGATGAATATGGAGAAGGTTAATGGCAGTCTCTTGAGGAAACTTTGTGCAAGTGGAACTATGCCGGTGCCGGCATCGAGAATGATAGTTTGTCCATCGTCGGTTTCGATTTCAATGCACGTAGTATTGCCACCGTATCGCACGGTTTTCCGCCCCGGCGAAGGTATCGAACCACGGACACCCCAGAATCGTATCTTCAAAGCACAACTCCAAAATTATTTATTTCTGAATGAATATCAATGCCTTTTCTGTTTCCGCAGTGATGTCGCCCAGAGAATTGATGACAGCCTGCGCGTCGGCTCCAAAGCTCTCTAATATCGCGTCGGGAAGCTTTTCTATCCGATTCTCGCCGCCAAATCCGATTTTAAGCTCCTTGCTAATCTGGTCGGCAGCCCAGACCACGTCTATGATCAGTGATTCTTTGCGGTCATGACAATGGTGATTTCTTATACATGAGATCAGGTGAACTGGAAGATTCCATTTTTCGCCGAGCAAGGAACCGATTTGCGTGTGATCGGCGGCGAAAATATTCTGTTCCGCTTCATAGAGTGGCAGCCCTTCATCTTTTACCATCTGCAGCACCAGCTTAAAATCGTTGGGCATAAAATGGGCGAAAACGATCTTGCCGAAATCATGTAAAAGCCCGGATAAAAAGAAGTCAAAAGCCTCCTTTTCCGGAACCTTTAATTTCCTGGCGATAATCCTCGCGATAATGGCAGTGGATAACGAATGCAAAAGAAACGCATCCATGTCGAATCCGGCCTTATTCGTGCGCGGAAGCACGCCAAGGGTCGCGGTACTTAAGGCCAGATTTTTGACTGTGTTGATTCCGATATAAACTACTGCGTGGTTAACGGAAGTGATCTTCTCCGCAAGGCCGAAGTAAGGCGAGTTTACCATTTTGAGTATTTTCATGATCAGAATCGGATCGTGTTCTATGACCTCCACCAAAGCTCTGGGGTCGGAATTGATATCGGAGGTTAACTCAATTACCCGATGAACGCTCTGAGGGAAGGCGGGCATCTTTTCGACTATTTCAAGAAGGTCTTTTTTTACTCTGTCCATATTTTGCCTTTGGGTTTCAGGCCAAGTATTTTTTTGCTCTTTGCACACTAAGATATTGTGTTGGACTATAAGAATTGTAGTCGTCTATGTCAAGGTAATCTTGAAGGAAAAATTCAGTAAATATAGGTTGAAATATGACAGATCCGCACAGGGAGATTACAAATTTTAATATTCTTGATTTTTCTTTGTCATTGAATACTTCTATTATACAGGGCATGAAAGTATTACTTGTAGAGGATGACCTGAAGATTTTAAAAGCCCTCCTGAAAAAAATCAGGGGGGCTTTTTAAAATAGTATTTTTGAAGTTGCTATTCCGGAATAAAAGTTACATCTGCGCGACGGTTAAGTATGCGTCCAGCTTCCGTGGTGTTATCGGCAATAGATTTTGTATCACTTAAAGCAGTTATCTTCACGTCAGCTTTGTTGCTCAATCCAAGCTTATGTAGCATTGCTTTTACACTGAGGGCGCGATCTCCAGAAATTTTAAAACTATAAGCCGCATCTCCATCCGAAGCAGCATTACCTTCAATAATAATTTTGCCTTTTTTACCTTTTATTTTGGCATAGAATGCTTTGAGCTTAGACAATTCTTCCGGGCTAATAACTGATTTGTTCATGGCGAATTGAATGTTTATAGAATCGCCCACAGCATTGTTTGGTTGAGGAGCGCTTACTTTTGCTGATGGTGATTGTTTTGCAGGTGCTGCTGTAATCGGTGCAGCCCCGGTAGCAGGTGATTTGGTAGTTTGAGCTTTCTTGGCGATGCATGCTTTTCTTGAAGCCTTTAATACTCCGTTTTTACTTTTAACTGCAGGAATATCTTTCTTTTCTATTACTGGTGGCGCGGGCTCCGGTACCTGTTTTTTTTCGGGAACAAGATTAGCTGCCGGTGCGGCAGTAACTGTAACAGGAGTGGCAGCAGCAGGAGTTTTGGCAGATGGCGCGGTGGGAATGGAATTTCTAACTATGACGATTCTGTCTTCAGGCGTTACCTTGCTTGATGCCCAAACATCATTTCCGTCATCAACATAGAATTTCCATTCAATATTTTCTGTATTGGGCTCGGCTACCCAGGCGCAACATGACTTTTGAACTAATCCTGTTTCAGGTTGTGTTGTCGGTGCAGAAGTGGTTTCCTGAAGTTCTGAAAGTTCAACTTTGGTCGGCAGTCTCCAATCAGTAAATCCACCTTCTTTTATATTTTTAACTGCTTTTAATACATTACTTGAATTGAGATCGGGAATGCTTAATATTAGCCATTGCAAACCTGTTTTTGTGTCTACAATTGTTGCATCCTTCATAACATTAAAGCGAATGACGATGGGGTTGCTTAAAACCAGAGATTGTCCTTCAGAAAGGGTAGTAATCTTTGTTGTTACTTTTGTTTTCCAATTGTCGGATACTGGCGCGACAATATATTCAGATGCGGGCATAACGCCGTCAATGCGAAAAGCACCATCGGCAAGCGTCTTTGTTTCTAATTGCTCATAACCCTTAGACGGTTGGACTTGTTTAAAAATAACTGTAATACCTGATAGAGGCTGTCCTCGCCCGTTGAGCAGTTTTCCCTCAACGCCAGCTTTCTTTTCGCCGCAACTGAATAAAAAGGCACTAATCAATAAAAAAAGAAACAAGCGATATGCGATTTTCATAATTGCCACTCCTTATCCCAAAGTTTATTTTTGATAACACTTTAGATATCATATTCAAGCAATATAAATAGTAAATTGACACAATAGTCAAAAATATTCAATAAAAAAATATACAGATATAATTATCAAAAGTGACCTGCGCCAATGGACTCAAATAATGAGCATATTTTCCACTTCAGTGCGTATTCTTTGCAGACTGGCTGCCGACGAAGCTTCAAAGCGTAATACTATCACCGGCTGAGTATTAGATGATCGGACAAGAGCCCATCCATCAGGGTATGGAATGCGTACGCCATCAATCTCTATTAAGCCGGGGTTGTTCTGAAAATGTTTTTTTATTCTTTCCACAACCTGCGCTTTTTTATCATCAGCACAATCCATGCGGATTTCCGGTGTGGCGAAAGTTCGCGGGACATCAGCAAGCAGTTCACTCATTTTTTGTCCAGTTGAAGAGAGAATTTCCAATAAACGAATTGCCGCGTAGATGGCATCATCATAGCCGAAATAGCGATCGGCAAAAAATAAATGACCGCTCATCTCCCCGCCCAGCACGGCCTTTTCCTCTTTCATCTTGGCCTTAATGAGCGAATGCCCGGCCTTCCACATAATTGCCCGACCCGAATGTTTTTTTATGTCATCATATAAAACCTGTGAGCATTTCACTTCGCCGATGATTGCTGAACCGGGCTTTTGCTTGAGGATTTCGCGGGCAAAAAGAAGGAGCAGTTTATCCCCCCAGATTATTTCGCCCGTATCGCTGATAACGCCCAGGCGGTCAGCGTCGCCGTCAAATGCTATTCCTAAATCCGCTTTTTGATCGTGGACTATTTTAATCAAATCAGTCAGATTTTCTTCTACAGTAGGATCGGGAAAATGATTGGGAAAATGCCCGTCCGGTTCACAGTATAATGGTATTACTTCACAACCATAACGCTCTAAAATAGGCAGACCGAATTTACCACCGACGCCATTGCCGGCATCAACGGCCACTTTAATTTTCCGGGTAATTTTGACATTGTTAAAAAGGTAGTTTGAATATTCGGCAGTAATATCTTGAAACGATGATGACGCGCTGCCTGTTGAATATTGTCCAATTTCCATAATCTTTCTTAATTTCTGGATATTTTCGCCATAAATAGTGTCATTACCAATACAGATTTTGAAGCCGTTAAATTCAGGGGGATTATGGCTGCCTGTTATCATCACGCCTCCTTCAACATTCAGGTGGCGAATGGAGAAGTAAAGCATGGGAGTTGCGCATAGGCCTATATCAATTGTTTCAATACCGGAGCTGTTGAGTCCTTTAATTAAGTATTGGTGATAATCGTCAGAGCTTAAACGGCAATCCCGTCCGATAGTCATCTTCTTTATTTTAAAGCCGGCAGCGTAAGTACCGATAGACCTTCCAAGATTGAAGACAAATTCCTCATTTAAATCGGTGCCGACAACACCTCTTACATCATATTCCCTGAAAACATTGGGATTCATCGATCATATCTCCTTTAAAAAAATAGTTGAGCTTATATAGGCCAAGATGTAGCCTTTTGTCAATTAGTACCATTGCTTTTACCAAGGATCAACAAAAGAGTGGCTTGACTCCTGATTTTGCCTTGCGGGGGTTGATTTCAACCCCTGTATAATCCACTTGCGAGTGTCGGCCGGGTCAATAACCGCGTCAATTTCGGCATAAGAGGCCATGTTGATAGCTTTACCTCGTTCATACAATTGGGCGACGAGCTTTTCGTATAGCGCTTCTCGCTCCTGCGGATCATTAATTGCGGCAAGCTCCTTTTTAAAACCGGCCTTAACCGCGCCTTCCAGCCCCATGGCGCCGAATTCTCCGGTAGGCCACGCTGCCGTAAAAAAAGATTCATGAAAGCCTCCCTTGGCCATAGCCATGGCTCCTAGGCCATACCCTCTGCGTAAAACAATGGTAAAGAAAGGTACCGACAAATGCGAGCCGATGACAAACATGCGGCAAACGTGGCGTACCTGAGCGCGCTTCTCGATTTCCGGCCCGACCATAAATCCCGGCGTATCGCACAAAGATAGAATCGGCAAACCATGAGCGTTGCAGATCTGCATTAATCGAGCTACTTTGTCCGCGCCATCGGCTTCAATCGCGCCGGCCATGTGCATGCAGTTGTTGGCGATAACACCGAAAGGCCGGCCTTCGATTTTCAGAAAACCAGTAATCATGCAGAGGCCGAATTTCTGACGCATCTCCAGAAAGGTGTCGGTATCGGACATAGCTTTAATAACCTTTCGCACGTCATAAACGCGCTTGCGGTTTTCCGGAATCAGGCCGCGCAGTAGAAGCTGATCGGTTGCATCCCATTGAGGTGTCGTGCCCTGAAAATAAGAAAGATATTGTTTGGCGATAGAAACCGCCTCTATATCATCGGCTACTTCAATATCAACAACGCCGTTTTGCGTTTGCACATCCATTGGGCCGACTTCCTCCGGCTGAAAAACACCAAGTCCGCCGCCCTCAATCATCACCGGGCCGCCCATTCCGATGTTAGAGTTTTTTGTTGCGATAATCACATCGCAGCATCCCAGCAAGGCGGCATTCCCCGCAAAGCAGGCCCCCGATACAACACCGACTACCGGCACTCTGCCGCTGAGCCTGGCAAAGGAACCAAAGGTTGATAAATCCAGCCCCGCCACCATGACACCGATAGCATCTACATCCCCCGGCCTTCCGCCTCCGCCTTCCGCGAAGAAAATCAGAGGAAGGCGCTGCTCGTGAGCAAGTTTCAGCATGCGATCCATTTTCTTATGATTAAAATAACCCTGAGTGCCGGCAAGAACTGTATAGTCGTAGGCCATGACCATGCAGCGGGCATTGTCGTCACTAAAAAATGAGCCGTTGACTGATCCTATGCCCGCAATCAGGCCGTCGGTCGGTGTCTTGTTGATGAGATCTTCCTCCGACCGCCTTCCGCGTTGCGCGGCAATAGCCAACGCGCCGTATTCAGCAAAACTACCGGCATCGCATAGGTCATCAACGTTTGTGCGCGCCGTACGCCGGTTATTTTGCTGGCGCTTGGACACAGCTGCGGGGCGATTAATATCGAGGCCGAATGAATGCCGGGCTATAACTGCGGCAAGGTCAGGGCGGATGGGATCAGGCTGAGTTTCTTTCTTAATTGTTTTCATTTGCTACACCTTTCTTGAAATCAGGGTTTTCCAGTTATATAATTATTTGTCAATACTTTTTCTATTGTTCGAGAAGATGAGGGAGTGGGTAAACCATCATCAGAAATTATACGCAGAAAATCAGTAATGATATTGTAAGTGGCACCCCAAAGAATATCCTCACCTCCCAGACCATCAGCTATAACTAGGCAGGGCATCTGATACATCAGATGCTCAGGATTATTCGTCGCAGCGGTTTTGATTTCCAGCATGGCATAATTGGACGGATCAAAGAAAAAGCCAACCGGAATTTCTAATATCTTTTCCACTTCCGAACTTAACTTATATTGAAACGGTTTGGTTGTCAGGCAGACGACAGGGAAAATTGTTCGGGCAAGGAAACTCAGTGAATAACAGGGTAGCGCGCCTAAAAACTTTACGTTAAAAGGATTTAAACCCACTTCTTCCCATGCTTCCCGCAACGCTGTAGTCAGCAGAAGGCGAATCAAAGAAGCTGTATCATTATCGCGAAATTGAGAGGAGTTAAAATTATGCCCATGTATGCCGGGAAGAATTCCTGTCTTTAATAAATGGCTCACTATTCTATCGAGTCGCTTATGTACTATGCCGCCGGGGCAACTGATGTCTCCTCCCTGTGTGACTGTGTTTGAACGTTTGATTAGCTGGAAAACGTATTGATCACTGTTTTGAGTTGATCTGTAATTAATCAGCAGGACAATACCAGCTGCAAGATGATTAGGGATATTTGTTATCATCTCGTGTTTATCTTTATAATCAAGGACAATAGGGTCTAATTTATCAGCTATATATTGAGGGAAAATATCTTTTTGGAAAAACAGCGAAAAATCCATGGAAATCCTAAGAAATCAGTTCATTATTATTTCAGCGATTTTATTGTGATACCAACAGCTAACCGGGAAAAAATCCAGAAACCCGCAATGCCCGCCATACTTTTGCATGGAAATCTGGAAAAAATCATTTTCCTGCAGAGACTGAAAATCAGTAATCGGAATAACCGGATCATCTTCAGAGATAAAAACTCTAACAGGTATATTTAATTTTTGGAAGGAATCGTTTTGCAGAGTATATAATTTAAAATAATCGCGGTAAGAAATAAAGTCCGGAAAGTAGTGCATGATATTTTCGGTAAGTTCCATGCACGTTTTGGCCTTCAGCATTTTATTGAAATTATATATTTCAGGGAAAAGCTGCTGCTTTTTGATCAAAGACCGTTTCCATTTTTTCAGGAAATATTTACGATAAAAAGAATATCCGTTGTCTATAGCCAATGTAGTCTTATAGGGATCAAGCGGTGGGCTGATGGCAAAAACATGTTTTAAGTTTGCAATCGGCATCCGGGCGTTTGTCATTGCGATACGCAAAGCAAAATTTGCCCCCATAGAAAAACCTATTATAAAAACGGGAAGGTTGTCTGATTGCTCTGATAAACAATTTACCGCGTCGAAAGTTTCTTCTAGAAGAGCGCCATGAAAAAGTCCTTCATTGAGATGGTGTGAATCGCCATGATCCCGCAAATTCAAACGGCAAACTGAAAAACCCAGTTGATAAAAATAATCACCAGTGGCCAGAACATAAGCGGAAGAAGAAGATCCTTCCCACCCATGCAAAAGAATTATCAAACCTTGAGATGCAGGATGACGGGAAAGAAACGCTAGTAATCTTGAACCTGAAGATGTGTTGACTATTATTTCACGGGAGCACTCCGCCATGGCACTTTTGCTACGCACACGAAGTTGAGAACTTGCCAGAATAGATTGGACATGCGGGTTTCTGAAAAGAAAAGAGGGCTTGAATGTTTTATCAATTATCACTTTGCCTCTGTTCATTTATAAAACGTCCCGCCTTACGGGCGGGACGTTTCGATTCTGGTGGCGGTGCCCTGATTTGAACAGGGGACACTACGGATATGAGCCGTATGCTCTAACCAGCTGAGCTACACCGCCGCTATTGTAATATAAAATACTGCCCAAATTGATCCGTGCGACGATATATCTGCGAGCACAAATTTTGTCAATGACTTATTGAGCAGAGCCGGTATCCAGCCGATAAACAACAATTACACTTTTTTCACGCACAGAAGTACCGACAGACAGGACCAATGCCAGCACAATTTCCGGTTTACCGTCATTGTCTACGTCTTTAATGCAATAATCGGTTACGTAGCCGTTAATTTTTTTTGTCCGCCAGTTTTCCGCCATGCCCATGCCGTCCCATTCCAGATTATATATTTCGCTGGAAGTAAAAAGCTTCAAATGCTTAAATACGCGGCCGACGGAAGATAAATTTTTAACAATAATAATCTCTTTTTTTCCGTCATTATTTGTGTCAAAAGTATTGATGCGTAAATTGACATAGGCGCTTTTTTCATTTTCTTCAGGCCTTGTTTTATCAATATTTTCAAAGTAGTTATTGCTACCGCCAAATTGGTCATCACTTCTCCAGATCAAATCATCAGTAGTAAAGCCAAAAGTAAAAATTCTGGATAAAGGTTTATTTGTTTTTTCAAAGATGCATAAGTAATCAAGATCATCGAGGGACATTATTTTTTCACTGCCGCCCCCGGTGCCAAAATCATCAATAGTTAAACCGTAAATAGATAATCCTAACGGTATCTTCATTTTTTGATCATCAACATACTTACCGTTTCTCCAGACAATTTCATGAATTGGCGTATCAAATGGCTTATCAAAACCATATCCTTGTCCTAATAACAAAGGAATTCCCGACTTCGTTTCAAGTACGCGTAAAAACCAGCGGATATCAGATGCAATAGTGACATATTTGCCATCTTTAAATTGCAGGACAAAGGAGTTAACCAGTGTATTTCTGAGAGAAGTCACAATTATTTGCTTTATCCCGGTTTTGTTAATGTCAGCAACATCTACAGCCAGATAATTATCGTAAGAATTGCCTTTTATTTTTTCAAGTAATTTTAGCTCTTTTTCAGTTTTCTGATATATGTAGATATTATTTATGTCTATAACTACCGTTTCGTTTAAGCCATCACCATTTACGTCGCCTATATCCATGCCCTTAAATTCTGTGGGTAATTTCTGACTCATCCAAAATCCCAAGCGATTAAAAGGATCTGGAGCGTTAATAAAGTCAGGATTGATTACAGATGTTAAAGTTCCCCTTTTACCGCCTGCTTTCATGCCGGCAATTATC
>JBAXON010000081.1:0-11874 GCA_037133255.1 Deltaproteobacteria bacterium | reverse complement strand
AATTTTAATTCTTATCCTAAATTAAAACCATTTACACAGTTAGATTTGCACTCCCCAGTAGTTTAAGGTGCACACACTATCTCGTACGCATTAATAGTGCCCAATGAAGTACCCCAAAGCTTGATGTGGGGTGCTTCATTACCAAAAAAATCAATCTATCTTTATTGTTAAGGAGTATCACCATGAAGATTTTGAGTTTCTTTTCTATACTGACGATTCTTTGTATTCCTAATCTCTCTTTTTCCGCTGATCTCAAGCAGATAACAGCCCCCTCTCGGATTACCGCCGTGACAGTCTATGCCGACCGGGCACTTACTACCCGTAGTGCTACACTCCCTCTTAAACCGGGCAGCTATTTGATCGCTTTCAAAAGCCTTCCTGTGCTGATCCAGGATGATTCAATCCGGGTGGAAGGCAAAGGAAGCGCCAAAGCAACAATCGTGGGGCTTGAGGTTAAACGTGTCTTTCTTGAGCAGAGCGATGAAAAACGCGCAAAGGAACTTGACGAAGAAATTCGCACTCTGGAGCGTCGTTTAGGCACAGTAGATTCAAAGAAGGCCGGCCTGTCATCACAGAAAGCATTTCTTGAATCAATCCGTGTGGCCTGGGGTGATCGCATATCCAAGGAGCTGGCCATTGGACGCCCCACTTCGGTGGAATTATCAGATGCCGCAAGTTTTGTCGGCACAGCAGTGACCAAAGTTGAGGAACTCGCCCGTGATTCTGATATTGAAAAGAAAAGTATCAAGGACAAGATCGACGCCCTTCGCCGTCAGCGCGATGCATCAACAGGTTCGCTGCGTAAAGAGGCTAAAAGCGTAGAGGTTGTAGTTGAGATAGCCCGTGAGGGAAACCTGACGCTTGATCTGGCCACAGTTATTACCCAGACCGGCTGGCAGCCTTCCTACGATGTCCGCCTTTCGCCGGATACCAAAACAGCCGCGTTGACCTTTCGGGCAATGGTGCGCCAGCAGACCGGTGAGGACTGGAAAAATATTGACCTGACCCTTTCCACAGCCAGACCAGCAACCGGCGGCGCGCCGCCTGAACTGTATCCCTGGCGCATATCATTTTTCCGACCACATCCACCAATGCCTGCACCGATGGTGATGTCCGCCCGGGTTCCGGAGATGGTAAATAAGTCGGCCAGAATGCAAGCGGAAAGCTTTAAGTCTGATGACTTATTGGAAGAACAATCACCTGCTGCCCTTGTTACTGCGCAGGCAAGTGAGGAGCAGTCCTCCATTTCTTTTCACATCCCCCGGCCGCTGGATATCCCGTCTGACGGCACCCTGCACGGAACTGTTGTCGCCATAGAGCAGCTTCCGGTAAGCATTGAATATCTGGCACTTCCAAAATTGTCTCCCCATGTATTTCTCAAATCGGAGATTATTAATCGTGCCGCTTACCCGCTTCTGCCGGGCAAAGTCAATACATTTTCCGGCAACACTTATATCGGCAGTTCGCAACTAAAAAAAGTCGCGGCAGGAGAAAAGTTTGATCTGTTCTTCGGTACTGACGATCAGGTGACAGTCAAGCGCGATGAACTCAAACAACACAAAGAAGCTGGAGTGCTAAGCAAAAACAAAGTCAGTTATCGTTATCGCATTGAGCTTAACAACTTCCGCAAAGAACCATTAACGATTACACTGTGTGACCAATTGCCGATTTCCGGCGATGAAGAGATAAAGGTTTCGCTCGATGAGCCGTCCATCAAACCCGATGAGATCAAAAGCGATGGAACCGTTATCTGGAAGACACCGCTTAAAGCGGGAGAAAAAAAGGACATGACCTTTGGCATTATCGTTGAATATCCAAAGGATCGGGAAATTACCGGGCTATGAATAGACTGCTTTGTAGAGGATTACTGACGTTTCTATTTGCCTGCGGCCTAGCCGTTGGAGCTACTGCTGTCAAAGCGTTTGACGACGCGGTAAATTCTTGTGCGTATCGTCAGGTCACACATAATGCCGGATCACGCAGCGAATATGTCACCGGGCACCTCACATGTCAGGGGCAGGAACTCGCAGGCGAGCTGGGCAGAGTAGTAACCTCCGCAGGCGAGTATTCTTTCGTCAGCAGTGTGGCCGAATCGTGGCAGGCAGCAGGTTCGCCTGGCTGGATGCCTCAGTCGGAAGTGGCACAGGGTACGGCGCAACAGACGACTGCGCAGGCTAGTGACGGCACCCTGACATTTACCGCTGAGGAGTTGCAACGTGGCTGGTATTTTGGCGCTTTTACCTACCGCCGCGCCTCAACGCCGGCAACCTGGGTATATTCCGTGACGCGCAAATTCTGGTTTGACCCGGCTCGACCGGAGAAAATCAACCCGCTACTGCACGCCATGCGGGAACTCGAAAACCTGGTCAAAGCGGTCGAGCAGTATCAGGCAAGAGTTGGCCATTATCCCGGCGATCTGAAACTACTGGTGACAGGCCCGGCAGCAGCACGCGATTGGCAGCCCCTGCTTGCCTCGGGCGCGCTTATAGACCCGTGGGGCACGCCATACATAATCGAAGTATTTTCCAGAAGCCAGGCCCGGGAGCGCGGTCTGATGTTTAAAATCGCAAGCCTTGGCGAAGACCGTGCGTCCGGCACGGCCGACGACATCTCCGCACCCAGGCCGGTCAACCCTCGTCCACCGGCTATCGAATTGCGGGAAGACCGGATGGAGAAAATGAAATGAACCCTATGAACAGTTTAAGTAAAACTGATGTTCATATTTTTGAAATACGCGGGAACTTTTTTCTTCTCGACGTTGAAGGCAATAAACTGTTCTCTTTAAGTCCGGATGCCTACAAATGCGCCGTTGATCGCATAAATGGTAATGAAACTGATCCACAAACATTTTCAGCATGGCGTGCAGGCAGAAAACTAGATAAGATTTGGAAAAATATTATATCGCTTACTCCTGAACATGTTGAGGATGTCAGGCAGCGTCTTGAAACTCCAATACCTCCCCTAACCGGTCTATGGCTTGGGTTAGCTCATACATGCAATCTCGGATGCACTTATTGCTTCGCCAATGAGCCAAGCTACCTTTTGAATAACAATCCCCTGATGAGCTGGGAAATGGCTAAACGTGCTGTGGACTTTCTAATCGAACGTGAACCTGAGAGAATGCAGTTTGGCCTGATTTTTTTTGGTGGTGAACCGCTGCTGCAGTTTGACCTGATCAAGCGTATTGTCGATTATTGCTGCCAATTGCAGGAACAGGGGAAGAAGTTCACTTACGCAATCACTACAAACGGCACGCTACTGACGCCGGAGATTTATAACTACATGGTGTCTTACAACTTTTCCATTATGTTGAGTCTTGACGGCACTAAGACCATACATGATCACAACCGCCCTTATCTTGACGGACGCCCTTCATGGGATAATATCATGGATAACCTGAAGCAGCTTAACGATGTAGCCAGAAATATAATGGCGAGGGTTACGGTTCAAGATGTTCAAGTACCATTGATTGAAATATACAAAACAATGCGTGCCGCCGGCTTTCAGGACGTAGCTTTGGTTGAGATATGCCCGAATTCAGGTGAGATTCCTGTATTTCCTGAAAAGGATATACCTGTCTGGAAGGAACAGTATTTGAATCTTGCTGAATACATTGCCGAGACCGAAGCGCGTGCTTATGACGGTGCCTTGAGCAGTCTGAGCGGTTATGTGCAGGCACTAAGAGAGAGGGAGAGGTCATTTTATTGCTGTTCTACCGGTATCAGATCATTTTATGTTACTCCTGACGGTGACTTGTATCCGTGCATGCGACTGATTTCGGATGACCGGAAAAATATAATGGGGTCAATATTTACATCTTTGGATGCTCAAAAAGTAAATCATTTTGTTCAAAATAATATTATGAATAAGTCCTGCAGAAAATGCTGGGCACGCTATCTCTGCGGCGGCATGTGTTATGGGGATTCCTTTGCCGTCAGCGGTGATATCCGCAAACCCATTTCAGAATATTGCAAGATTACCCGTCATAAGATAGAAGTAGCAGCATATATTCTGAAGAGACTGAAGGAGAGCGGAAAGATAAGGCAGCACTCAGATGGAAACATCTTTAATAAAATGGCTAAAGGTCTCAGAATCCTCCGCAATTGATTGTGGATAGCGGGGTGATATAAACATTCTAATAGAAGAAAGGTGGTGAGAATGTGAATAGAAGGTCATTCATGCGCAACGCAGGATTTGCAATACTGGCAACTGCTGCAGGTTTAATCCCTTTTGGGCGTAAGAACGATGTTGAACTGCTCAGCCTGACAGATGCTCACGCTATGGACAACGATCCGCAACCATGCAAGAGCGGTAGTAAGGGGCTAACTAGCTGCAAAGAGCACTTAGGGGAATGTAAGGGCTCTTACCATGCATGCATTGGTCATGGCGCTGGCAGCGGTGGTGGAAGCGGCTGCAAGGTTGAAGTTCATTGCAAAGATCATGGAAACAAAAACGAGACAGGCACGTTTAAGAAGTAAAAAGCAACTGAGGGCCGCTCCTAAAGGGAGGGCCCTCAGTTTCCCAACCGCATTGCCAACCCATGTTTTTCCACACAAACATAAACCAAAAGCCTCTTGACACACAAAATCTTTCGTCATATGTTCTAAATATAAAAAGGTAATAGCTTATTATATGCAGTTTTATTTTCTATGTGACGCTTAAGTGATAATTAAAGCGTATCAGGTAACACTATTATCAATTCGAAAGGAGGTAACTATTTATGAAAAAGATTTGCAATATGCGTATTTTTGCCGTTGTTTGTTTTTTTGTCTTGATGGTGTCAATGCCTATGATTGCAGGGGCGGTCTCTTATGAACAAGGTGCAGATCTGGCAATTGACAAAACATATTATGCGCCGGGAGAATCAATCAATGTTAGTTTTACAGCTTCCGGTAATTGGGCGAGAGATGCCTGGATCGGAATCATTCCTTCCAATATACCGCACGGAAATGAGCCGGTAAACGACCAGCATGACATTACCTATCAGTACATCGAAAAACGTACCAACGGTGTGATGGTGTTTAAAGCTCCCGGCCTCGGTCAGTGGGATTTCCGGATGCATGACACGGATGGCAATGGACGTGAAGTTGCGTATGTCAGTTTTACGGTTGGCACATCAGCGCCCGGTAGCGCTGACGCGAATCTCGTGTTGGAAAAGATTGTATTTTCGCCGGGAGAGACAATCCGTGTTACTTTTACGGCTTCCGGTAATTGGGCTAGGGATGCGTGGATCGGGATTATTCCTTCAACTGTACCTCACGGTAGCGAGCCGGTAAATGACCAGCATGATATCACCTACCAGTACGTCGAAAAACGTACCAATGGAGTAATGACATTTACAGCTCCCGGTCCTGGGCAATGGGATTTTCGGATGAATGACGCTGACGGCAATGGGCGTGAAGTCGGGTATGTATCGTTCACTGTACAATAATAGGTTATAGAGGAGGATTTTAGATGAAACGTCTAGCAGCAGTTGTGTTTCTAATGATGTTTTTTATTCTTACCGGCGAGATTCAGGTGACTTACGCGGCTGAGCCTCTATCATTTCAAATGCCTGAAAACAAGGCAATACTGGTGTCGGGAGTTTTTGGTATTGTAACACCTTCGAAGCTGGGGTCTAAATATTATCTTGTCGCAAAAGGCGGCACGCCCCCATACGCATTGTCTGTAGCGGGTGACGCGGTTAGCGTTGCACCACGCAAAAAGACAAGCTATGGATTGCAGGCAGCATCACCACAGCTTATTGATACTTTCGATATCACGCCACTGCGGGCAGGCACGGCAACATTGATACTCCGGGACAGCACCGGTGCTGCAAGCACTGCACAATTTGTCGTAACTGTCCTAACTCCGCTTACTGCTACTATGTCTCGCCGTAATCTTCAAAAAGATGAAGCCGATATTCTAGGTGTGGCAGGTGGAACTAAGCCATATACTGTAGTGACCAATAATACGACTGTGTCGTTGACGCCATCTATTGAAAACAGATGGCGAGTAACTGCACTGTCCCCTGGAGAATTTATACTAACCGTGAGGGATGCTGGTAATAATACATTCTCTTACGTTGGTGCCGTTGTTGCTCCGCTTATCGGTAGGGTATTACCTCAGCCTTATGACACTTATGACAGACTCCCTGCGGGCATTGAGGTAACCCTGACAATTTCTGGTGGAATCAAGCCCTATTCAGCAAAGGCCAATAATTCAAATGTTTCACTAACCAAATCTGGCGATAATATATGGCGGATAAAAACACTGACACCCGGAGAATTTATCATAACCGTGGAGGATGCCAGTCAGAGAGGATTATCTTACGTTTACCGTGGCACTGTAAAGAAATTGGAAGAAATCACACTGAAGCTGACGGCATCCACCATCCACGTTAGCGACTTTGTCTTAAACCCCAAGGAGGCTGTTCTGAATATTTCCGGCGGGAAACCTCCATACACGGTCACTCAGATCCCGGAGCGGCGGCTCACCATCACCAAGATTTCTGAATCGAGTTACCGGATAACAGGGAGTTCCCCCGGTGGCGAAGTGCATTGGATCCACGTCAAGGACGCCGTCGGCAAGACGACATCCACACAGATCTCTATCACACGCCCCCTGGTTGTAAAATGTCCTACCCGTGAAGTAGTTATTCCGGAAAACAGTCCTGGTTGCAGCGTCTCATTCGTGCCCATATATATTGACATCATGAATGGATCTGGCCCGTTTACCGTGCAGAACATCAATACAGATCTTATAGATGTCAGCCCTCCAGCTTATGGCACTCGCCCTACCTATGAAAGACCGCAGGAGAGGGCTGCCTCCTCCTTCATCAGGGGGAAGTCTCCGGGAAATGCCAAGATCAAAATCTCTGACAGTAGCACATCTGTAGAGTGTGCCGTGAAGGTGATCCGGTATCCATTTCCGGCCAAATAGCAAACGGTGTTTAACGCCTGGAAATTCGCAAAACGAAAAGTTACATAAGCATTTATGAATTATCGTGGCGGTTCGGGGTTATCCCGAGCCGCCTTTTTTTACGCCTTTCAAATACAAACAGGCAAAGATTTTCTTGACAGACAAGGGCGAATTTCTTATAGATTAATCATGAAAACAATATATCTTATAAAAAATATTTTGCTTGTAGTTTTAAGTTGCGCTGTAATTTTTGGCTGCAATAACAACCCCGATAAAACATCCGCAAGTGACGCCTTGAAAAACCATAATATTGGAAATCAATCAGGTGCAAGTTTATTTACCATTGCGGATAAAACCGCGGGGATATTCAAGATTGGAAATCCTGTGCCGGAAACTAATGATTTCCAATTTATTACAGAAGATAAAATTGTAAACAAGGAAGGGGATAGCTATAAGTATAAGGTTTGCAGAGTTTATGGTTCGGATAAACTGTTATTAGAATTGCGCTTATCAGATACAAATACAATTGACGAAATATTAGTGGTGTCAGATAAATTTACCACAAAAGAAGGCAACGGCGTTGGATCTCTTTTGGCAAAAATAGTGACCAATGAGCAGGATTTTGAATTATTTTACACTTATGTTTCAGACAGATTTATTGTTTTTCAAAAGCAAACACCTGGACTGCAGTTTCTGATTGATCCTAACAGCTTTAAAGGTGACAGGAAAAAACTGGCAAACAGCGATATGGTTTTTCTAAAACCAGTTGAATTTAGTGAAGATTCAAAAGTGATCCAGATTAGAATATATTAGAATGCCTTTTCTCACTTTACTTATTATATGAAAAGAGTTATTTTAATAAGAACTAAGCACAACAAATAACATTATCATCAAAAGGAGAACTCTATGAATCATCCTGAAGCAACAAAAATGGCGCTTGATATCCTGCGCAAGGGAGATAATTTTCACTGGATTATCATTCCGGTTCTAGTGATAGTCATGTACATCTATTTTAATGAAATCTCTAAAAAGAATTACAAGGGTGTTGCCGCAGGTCTTTCCCTTTATATGATCCACTGGTTTTATGAAATACTCAATGCCCTCATCCAGTATTTTTCCGGGCACGCCCTGTGGACAGTCCCCACCGGCACTCATTTTCTTCTATTGGTCGGCGTGGGCATAGAAATCAGCCTGATGTTTTCCATTGCTGGGCTGGCAACAAGTAAATTACTTCTTGATGACCCGAAAGCAAAAGTCATGGGAATTAACAACCGTTTATTTTTTGGGACTGCCAATGCCGCGTTGGCTTCCGTACTTGAGATATTTCTTGCCAAAACCCCCGCTTTCATCTGGGTGTATCCCTGGTGGGGTGCTACAACGGTATTTATATCTGTTTATATTCCGTTCTTTGTCATTTCGGCTTACTGTTACGATTGGAAGCCGGCCATTCAGAAAAAATTCATCGGCGGATTATTTGTGCTGAATGTCGCAATGCTCATAGTTTTCGGCGCGGTACTCGGTTGGATATAAAAATATACGGTCATTGTTCAAGTAAACTGACTTTGGGCAGGTTTAAAAATATATGTCGCCGAAAAATTTAATTGATAAACAAAATCACAAGTTGTGTTGCCAGGAAGGGGAAGAGGGATTTACGCTAACGCAACTTACAATAAGCCTCCTATTGCTGGTTATAATAGTTGTAATAACAATAGTGAGTTTCAAAATATTTGTGGCTAAAGCAGACAGAATCACCTTGCGACATGACCTGGAAAATTTTGTTAAAGCCCAGGATATTTTCAGAGTTGATAATAAACATTATCTGGGCGAAGCGGGAGATTTTATTGAGTATGGTAAACCACCAGCGGGTAAGCTTGCTGTAGCGGAACTTCTGTTCTCGCCATCGGAGGGTGTCGTGGTTATAATAACGTCTGGTGATGGGAAGAATTATATCGGGCCTCCTGCTTTCAAAGCTATGGCTAAACATAACCGGTCCGGCTATACATACGAATACGATTTTTCCACCAGGGCAATTACGGAAAGGAATAATTAATCAATGACAATGACATATAAAAGAAATCTTCGTAATTATCTGACCAACAAAGATTTGCAACTTCGCCTGATACGCAATAATTTATTTTATCTGCTGCTTTGTGTGATCGTAACGGTGGGCATTCTGCTCTATCCTCTCATCTATGATATGATGTTTTTACCGGATCTTGAAAGTCAGTACCAAGCGGCGCAAACCTTTCTACTGCTCGTTAAATGGCTGGTTCCAGCGATTTTGATAGTGCTGATTTTATTTATGGGACATACGATTATTATCACACACAGGATTTGCGGGCCGCTGGTTAATTTCACGAATGCATTTGACAGGTTGGCGCAGGGCGATCTGACCAGAAAAGTATATATCCGCAAAGGGGATTATTTAAGAAGCGAATGCAACAGAATTAACATTATGATTGACGGGATATCAGGTATTCTTAATCGATTATTTACAAATCACAACCAATTGCTGGTAACATTGCAGTCTTTGGACGAGCAGGAAAAAGATGCACAGATCAAAGAAAAGTTGGCGTCTTCTTTGAGCATAATCAGGCAGGATGTGAAGTATGTTTCAGATACATTATCTAAGTTCAAAGTTAGTACGGAAAAGACCAGAGATGAGAAAAATGGTTTCTAACTTTCACTTGTTTCTCAGATAAAAAAACAAGAACAATGCTAAGGCCAGCAAAACGATGATCGGTTCGACAATGTGATTAGAGAAATGAGCAACGAGATACCATTCAGATTCAAGAATAAATCCAAAAACCAGAAACGTTGTTGTCCATAAAAAAGCTCCGGTGTATGCAAACAGGGCAAAACGCCAGAATGGAAAGTTCGAAATTCCCGCGAAGATTGCGGTAAAGTGACGAAGTCCTGGAATGAAATAACCCATGAGCAGAGCAAATTCACCATATTTAATGTAAACTTCTTCTGCCTCCTTCAGTTTGCCGGAGTAGGCGGTAAACTTCTGTGGGTATTTTTTGGAGATATAGACTGAGCCATATTTTCCAAGGTAATAGCTGAGTGTGATACCACTGGATGCGCCGAGGAAAGCTGCAAAAAGCGTCAGGAAGAAACTTAATTTACCTTTAAATGATAAGAAGCCAGCAAAAGCAATTAAGGTTTCGTCGGGAATGGGGAAACCTATTATTCCCAATCCAAGAGCGACAAATATTCCGATATATGAATACTCTATTATGGTTAGAAGAAGAGCGTGCATTTTAGTTGTTGAAACTCCAGCAATATAAGTATTTTATAGATTCAAGCCCTACGTAACCTGAAGGTCATCTACTTCGGGAATGACTACTTGAGGATTTTTACGATTTTAGTATATCTTAACTGGTTAAAAAGTCCACCATATTTTATTCATACCTTAAAGCATCAATTGGATTAAGCAAAGATGCTTTGTAGGCAGGGTAGAATCCAAAAAACACACCAATCAAGCCGGAAAAACCAAAAGCCAGAATTATGGATAAAGGGGAAACAATAGTTGGCCAACCGGCAACTGCCGATAAGATGGCAGAGCCGGTTACGCCCAGGGTAATGCCAAAAATACCACCGATCATCGAAAGAGTGAGAGCTTCGATGATGAATTGAATGCGAATGTCCCAGGTTTTTGCCCCGATAGCCATACGAATGCCGATTTCTCGTGTCCGTTCAGTAACAGATACCAGCATAATATTCATAATACCGATGCCGCCGATCAGCAGGGAAATTGAAGCTATTGCGCCCAGCAAAATGGTCATTACTTTCGCGGCTTGTTCGGCCATCTGCATCATTTGAGTCAGGTTTCTTACCGTGAAGTCATCTTCTTTGTTGCCTCCGGTGCGGTGTCTTTGTCGCAGCAATTCCGTTACCTGTTTTTCCGCCAAAGACAAATCCTCCGCGCTTCTTGCTTTAACCATGATAGAACGCACCATTCCCGGTGTTGATCTGCCCACGATTTTCTTTTGTGCAGTCGTAAGCGGAATATAGATGACATCATCCTGATCCTGACCAATGATAGATTGTCCTTTTGTCTCCAGGATGCCGATAACGGTAAAAGGCACTTTTTTAATTCTAATTATCTGGCCTACAGGATCAATTCCACCGAAGAGGTTATCCACAACGGTTTGTCCTAAAAGGCAAACCTTTGAAGCACTGCGTATCTCCTGATCAATAAAGTTTCTTCCTGCCACAAGCTCGCAATCCTTCACATCCAGAATACCGGGAGAGGTTCCGTAAATACCGGTTGACCAGTTTTGATTACCGTAGACAACCTGAGCACTACTATTAAGAATAGGAGCAACAGCGCTGACTGCCGAACATTCCTTCTCGATGGCTTCTGCGTCATCTTTGGTAAGCGTTGATGTGCTGCCGCCGCCCATGCGGATGCCTCCCTGGGTTACGCTGCCGGGAACCACCATGATCAGATTGCTGCCGATGCTGGCAATTTGTTCGGCTATCTTCTGGCTTGCTCCAGTGCCTACGGCAAGCATGGTGATTACCGCTCCCACGCCAATAATAATGCCCAGCATGGTGAGGAAAGAGCGCATTTTGTTGACCCACAAGGCTCGCAGGGCAATCTGAAATGTTGAGTTTATATCAATCATTATTTTACCACCGGCTGGTCGCTGACGATGTGACCGTCTAGAAATTTGATTATCCGTTTACTAAAGGCAGCAATATCTTGTTCATGGGTAACCAGAATTATTGTAGTTTTGAAATCCGAATTTAACCGGACAAACAATTCCATGATTTCCGCGCTTGTTTTTGTATCCAGATTTCCTGTTGGTTCATCGGCTAAAATCATTGGCGCGTTATTGACCAGTGCGCGGGCAATGGCAACGCGCTGCTGCTGTCCGCCGGAGAGTTGGTTGGGATGATGATTTTCGCGCCCTTCCAATCCCAGTTTCATAAGAGCGGCTAAAGCTCGCTGCCTTCTTTCTTTTG
>JBAXON010000080.1:0-11886 GCA_037133255.1 Deltaproteobacteria bacterium | reverse complement strand
TGCCTATAAGGAAGCCTGCATGGCGAAAAATTTCGCCACAAATGCATGTGACCGGGTAGTTTATGATGCCGTCCAGATTCACGGCGGCTACGGGTATTGCCGGGAATATCTGGTAGAGAGGCTTTATCGAGATTCCCGTCTCTTTTCCATAGGTGGCGGTACTTATGAAATAATGAATGAAGTTATCAGCAAGCAGATGGAACTGTAAATGGAAATGGATCTGCACATTCATACAAATCGTTATTCGGGATGCAGTAATATTAATCCGGTGGATGCTTTAGTAAAAGCGGCGGAAGTTGGTCTCGATGCGATAGCCCTTACCGAACACGGAATTCGCTGGAGTGAGGAGTCCATAGAAGAATTGATTAAAAAAAGCGGTGTAAAAAATCTGATTGTGTTTCCCGGTCAGGAAGTGGCCTGTTATTCCGCCACTGGTGCTTTTCAGGGAGAATTCCTGGTGTATGGCTATCCCGATAGTTTAGGTTCCAATAAATCAATTGAAAAGCTTATCCCGATGGTTCATGCGCTAGATGGTGTTGTCATCGCCGCTCATCCGTTTAAAAAAAATGATACGGGTGATGGATTTTACGGAAGTGGGCATAGGGTTGCTGAATATAGTATTGATGGAATTGAAGCTGAACATCCATCTTATGGCGATGAAGAGCGAATGTTCGCGGCGCAATTTTTGGAGAAAAAGAAAATGGCAGGTATCGGCTGCAGCGATGCTCATGATTTGCGTTCTATTGGAATATGCAGGACAATATTTAAAAGGCAGGTCAAAGATGTTGCCAGTTTGTGCATAGAAATACGGGAGTGTAGATTGGAAGCAATTAACCTAAACAAAAAGGAGGGTAAGTAAAAGTTATGGAAAAGACGCTTAATGAAGTATTTCGAAACAGAGTCAAAAAGTATGGTGACAAATTGTGCGTAGAAAAGAAGTTAAAGGGTAAATGGGAAACCGCAACATGGAATGAATACTACGATCGTTCCCGCAAAGTAGGCCTCGGCCTTTATGATCTTGGTGTCCGCAAAGGCGAAATGGTGGCTATATTATCCCAGAACAGGCTGGAATGGATATATACCGACATGGGCACGCTGGGCATCGGTGGCGTAGTTATTCCCATTTACGCAACAGTAAAGCAGGATGAAGTTGAATATATCATCAACAATTCCGGCAGCAAAGTTATCGTGGTGGAGAACAAAGATCAACTGGAAAAAGTAAATCTCATTAAATCTAAATGTCCGTCTTTGCAAAAGATAGCTGTCATAGATACAACTGGCTGTACTGTTGATGGCAAGGACATAATTTCATTTGCCGCTCTTATGGAACTTGGCAGCAAAAAACATAATGCTGATCCGGCGTTGTTTGAAAAGCTTGCCGATCAGGTTGTCCCAGAGGATATGCTGACTTTTCAATATACATCAGGGACTACCGGTTTGCCCAAGGGCGCAATACATACTCATGGCACCATCATGGCGGAACTTTATGCATTAGATGCATCTGAACCGAAATATGGATATGAAACTGATAATGTAGTTGGCTTTCTGCCGCTGAGCCATATTTTTGAGCGCGTGCCGGTACACTTTTACGTCATGTTTAGAGGAATCACCAAAGCTTATGTCGAATCAATGGAAACAGCCGTTGTGGACATAAAAGAGAAAAAGCCGACAATACTGTTTGCCGTGCCCAGAGTGCTGGAAAAAATATATCAAAAAATGCTGCATACAATCCGCGAGAAGCCGCCGGTAGTTCAGAAGCTGTTTGCCTGGGCGCAGGGAGTGGGAGACAATGTCAGCAAATACAAAGAACAAAATAAGCCAGTTCCTCTCGGGCTGCGGATAAAACATAAAATAGCTTACGCGCTGATATTTAAAAAGCTTCAGGAAGCGCTGGGTGGAAGGCTAAGATGGATGTGCGCAGCAGGAGCACCCATTGCGCGAGAGATTGTGAATTTCTTCAACGGCGCCGGAATTTTTGTAATGGAAGGTTACGGGCTGTCGGAAGTAGCCGGTGGAGCAACACTGAGCAACTTAAATGATTTCAAGCCTGGTTCCGTAGGCAGGCCTTTGAAAAATACTAATATGAAAATAGCCGAAGACGGGGAAATTCTGATTAGTGGCCCCATGATGTTTAAAGGTTACTGGAAACTGGAAGCGGAAACCAAAAATGCTTTCAATAGTGACGGGTATTTCATGACCGGAGATATTGGCAGGTTTGACGAGAAAGGTTTCCTGTTTATAACAGACAGGAAAAAAGATCTGATTATCACCTCCGGTGGTAAAAATATCGCGCCTCAGAAAATTGAAACTCTGCTTAAGGAGAATCCTCTTTTTGCGCAAGCGGTTGTTATTGGTGAGCGAAAAAATTATCTAACTGCGCTGTTAAATCTGGATTATGATATCGCAGCACAACTAGCAAAGGCTAATGGAATAACTTTTGGGAACTCACGGGATCTTGCCAAAAACGCGGCATTTCTCAAGGTAATCGATACCTATATCAGCCAAATAAACGATAAACTGGCACAATATGAAACAGTCAAGAAGTTTAAGATATTGGAAAATGATTTTTCTCAGGAAGGCGGAGAATTAACTGTATCTCTCAAAGTTAAGAGAAATGTAGTTCATGCCAAGTACAGTGCTGTTATTGACGAGATGTATGCCGGCGATAAATAAAGTATGTTGTTAGCAGATTCAGGCCTCCGGAAATGCCCGGAGGCCTGAATAACTTTTAAGGAGGTATAATTAAAGTGGAAATTAAAAACGTTACGGTATTGGGAGCGGGCACTATGGGACGCGGCATCGCGCAGTCAGCTGCCATGGCTGGGTTTAATGTAGTTTTGTACGATATAAAGCAGGAGTTTGTGGATGGTGGTGTCGCCGGTGTTCGTAAAATTCTCGGTAAGAGTGTGGAAAAAGGGAAAAGAACGCAGGCAGAGGTTGACGCTATCATGGGCAGGATAAAGACATCCATCGTTCTTAAAGAAGCGGCGAAGGATGCGGATTTTGTCATCGAGGCCGTGCCGGAGGATATTGAACTCAAAAAGAAGATTTTTGCCGAGTTGGATAAGATCTGCAAGCCTTCGACAATTCTGGCGTCGAACACTTCCGTTCTTCCCGTGACAGCCATTGCCGGAGCGACGGAACGTAAGGACAAGGTTGTGGGGACTCATTTTTTTAATCCCGCTGCCGTGATGAAGCTTGTTGAAGTTATAATGCCGATTGGTGTATCTCAAGAAACTGTAGAGACAGCTATGGAGTTCTGCAAGAAGCTGGGCAAGTCTCCGGTGAAGACGAAGGACACCCCGGGCTTTATTGTGAACCGGCTTCTTGGTCCTCTGTATATGGATGCTGCCCAGATGATTCTCGAAGGCACTGCCACGGCGGAAGACATTGATACGGCGATGAAGCTGGGCGCTGGTCATCCTATGGGACCATGCGAACTGGCAGACTTTGGTGGTTTTGATGTGATCCAGATGGCTCAGGATGCAGTATTTAACTACACTCATGACCCGAAAGATAAGCTCAACATCCTCTACCGCAAGATGATCGAGGCAGGAAGGCTGGGCCGGAAAAACGGCAAGGGCTTCTATGATTACCTTCCTGACGGGACAAAGAAGTCTTTTAAAATATTTGGTTAAAATTAAGAGAAGGGAAACAAGAATATGGAATACAAGGATATTAAGGTGACAAAAGACGGGGCAGTGGCAACAATAACCATTGATCGCCCGGAGGTTTTAAACGCAATTCGAGACAATACCATGTTTGAAATTCAAGATGCGCTGAACATTCTGGAAAAAGACGATACTGTTCGCGTGCTTGTTTTGACCGGCGCTGGCGATAAAGCCTTTGTCGCCGGAGGGGATATCTCGATTATGGCCAAGGGGGCAAGTTATCTGGATGTTATGCATAGTCTTCCGGCAGGCCAACAGATTACCTGGAACATAGAACATTTTCCCAAGCCGGTTATTGCCAGAATTAATGGCCTTGCTTTAGGCGGCGGGACAGAACTTGCACTGTGCTGCGATATTCGGATAGCCGCGGACACGGCGATCATGGGAGTGCCGGAAATCAATCTGGGTATCATCCCGGGATATGGCGGGACTCAGCGGCTTCCACGTCTTGTCGGTGTGGGCATGGCTAAGAAAATGGTTCTTTCCGGTGAACATATAAATGCCCAGGAAGCTTTTAGAATAGGCCTTATTGATCAACTTGTGCCCAAAGCGGAACTCGATGCCGCTGTTGCCAAGCTGTGCAGCAAGCTTGCTTCGAAAAGCCCGATCGCTTTGGCGATGGGTAAAGAAGCCATTAATATGGGGATGCAGGCAGATCTGCGCACAGGCATCTCCATTGAAGCCCGCTGCTTCTGCTTGTGTTTCGGTTCTCAGGATCGGGTGGAAGGCATGAAGGCATTTTTAGAAAAACGTAAACCAGTATTTCAAGGGCGTTAAACTATTAATAATTCGCCTGGTTAAAATAATGGCGATATGAAGGAGAACTGAATAATGAGTGACGTCGTAATTGTAGATGGTGCAAGAACACCTATTGGACGCATGGGGGGTGCTTTATCACCATTTCGTCCGGAAGAGCTGGCTGCCTTTGCCCTGAAAAGGCTTATAGAAAAAACAAAAATTGATCCTGCCATTATCGAGGATGTCTTAATCGGTCATGCCTGCTCTAATAATGCAGCGGTAAACATTGCCAGGTGGGCGATTCTCAAAGCCGGGTTTCCGGTTTCCGTAACAGCCCAGACTGTAGAGCGGCAGTGCGGCTCAGCGCTGCAAACCACGAATTCAGCCGCTATGGGAATTCTTGCCGGTGTGGGAGATGTTTATATAGCTGGTGGATGTGAGAGCTGGAGTAACGCGCCTCACTTAATGGAACGGCAGAAAGTTCCTTTTTCTCTGGTTCCCAATGCATTTATCGCCCGGGAAACGGGACCTACGCCGGAAACAAATGTTACAATGGGCATTATCGCGGAGACACTTGCTGAAGAATGGGGAATTTCGCGTGAAGAGCAGGATGCCTTTGGCTTGAGAAGTCAAGACCTGGCGATTAAAGCCATGGACGCCGGTTATTTTAAAGAAGAAATAGTACCGATAGTAATACCGCAAAAAAAAGGTGACCCGGTTATTTTTGATCGTGACGAGCATCCCCGGTCAACGACAATGGAAAAACTTGCCTCTCTGAAACCGGTTTTTAAAAAGGGAGGTACCGTGACGGCAGGTAACTCTTCCGGCATGAACGATGGAGGTGTCGCGCTCTTGCTGATGTCGGATAAAAAGTGCAAAGACTTGGGACTAAAACCCATGGGACGTTTCGTCAGCTGCGCCTTGGCCGGAGTGGAACCGAAATATATGGGAATCGGTCCGGCTTATGCAACACCCATTGCATTGCAAAGGGCGGGATTGACGCTGAAGGATATGGATGTTGTGGAATGCAATGAAGCTTTTGCTGCTCAGACTCTGGCTGTAATGAAAGAACTTAAGAAAAATGGACATCATATTGATCCGGAAAAATGGAATCCTTATGGCGGTGCCATTGCCTTTGGTCATCCCAATGGGATGAGCGGTGGAAGGCTGGTTTTGTCCGCACTGAATTATCTAAAAAGGACTAATGGGCGATATGGTCTTGTAACTATCTGTATCGGTGGTGGTCAGGGCATTGCCACAATATTAGAGCGAATATAGGTGTAGTTTAAAAATCGTTCGGATTGAAAAATGAGGAGGACGGTATGGCAGACAGGGTGGCGGTAGTTGCCGTCGCGCAGACTAAATTTGCGCCCAAACGCGCGGAAGTTAATTATGCCGAAATGGCTTATGAAGTAATTACCCGGGTGCTTACGGATACCGGGTTGGATCTCGATAAAGATATTGGAAGTAAAATCAGCTGCTCTCAAGACATTTGGGACGGGCAGACGATTTCTAATATTGGGATTACAGACGTAATCGGTGGCCATCTGCAATCGGAAGAGAAAATGCCGATGGATGGGTCAACAGCCGTTTTTTATGGAACGGTAGGAATTCTTTCCGGAGAATATGATTGCGCGTTGCTGATGGCTCACACAAAGATGTCCCAGACAAACCGCAATATTGTCAACAATGTTGCTTTTGATCCTATTTATACAAGGATGCTGGGTCTTGATTATACATCAGCCGCGGCGCTGCAGGCCAAGCGCTATATGTATAAATACGGGATTACCTCAGAGCAGGTGGCGAAAGTCGTTATAAAAAATCTTTCTAACGCCGCACTAAATCCCAATGCCCACCAGTCGGGGGAATTTAGTGTTGCAGATGTACTAAGTTCACCGATGCTGGCTTCGCCACTTCACGCGCTGGATGTTGCCCCGGATACGGATGGCGCAGTGGCCATCATTTTGGCCTCCGAAAAGAAAGCAAAAGACATCACAAATAAACCAGTATGGATAAAGGGAATGGGCGTGTGTTACGACGCGCATTATCTGGGTGACAGAGACCTGGCTGATTGCATGGCACTCGAGCGGGCTTCCGCGCAGGCATACCGCATGGCGAAAATAAAAAATCCCCGCAAGGATATTGATGTAATCGAATTAGGTGATGAGTTTTCCTATCAGGAACTGCTTTGGTTGGAAGGCTTGGGCATCTGCGGGCGTGGAGAAGCAGGCTCTCTTACAGAATCGGGCATTACAGGGATTAAGGGGAAGCTGCCGGTTAATCCTTCGGGTGGTCTTTTGGGTGGAGTGCCGGCAAATGTAGCAGGGCTCAACAGGGTTGCCGAAGCTGTCCTTCAGTTGAGAGGTGAAGCAGGCGATCATCAGGTAAAAAATCCAAAAACCGCACTTGCCCAGGGGCATAGTGGTTTCTGCGGGCAACACCATTGTGTTATTGTTCTCGGAAAGGAATAAGGGAGGCACAACATGAAAAGAAACGTGGCAATAATCGGTGGAGGACAAACATATCACGCAGCTCGCAGGCATGATGTTGATCAGCCAGAAATGGTCAATGAAGCCGTCAGGCGAGCGCTTGATGATGCCGGGTTGACCATCGACGAGATAGATCTTGTCCTGTTGGGAAACATGGAATTTTTTGAAGGAATGCACATGACCGATTGCTGGCTTGTGCATGGGACAGGAGCATACGGAAGGCCGGGACTGAAAATTACGACAGGCGGGACAGTAGGTGCAACAATAGTTTGCGCCGGCGCCCATCATGTCGCCAGCGGCCTTTTTGACAGGGTATTGTGTATCGGATTTGAAAAACAGGAAGAGGGGGATACCGGCGCGATTCTGAGCGGGGTTGCATCGCCCTTGTGGGGGCGCTCGATGGCCGGCGCTGCCGTGGGATATTTTGCCATGTTAGCAACTTCGTATATGGCGGCATGGGGCGCAAAAGAAGAGCACTCGGCGATGGTTGCCGTAAAGGCAAGGCAGAACGCGAGGAAAAACAAGTATGCTCACTTAAAAATTGATCTAAAAATGGAAGACGTGATGAATTCAAAGATGCTGGCATACCCCATCAAGTTGCATGATATGTGTCCGGCCTCCAACGGCGCCTGTGCAGTTATCCTTGCGGACGAGAAGACGGCAAAAAAACGCTGCAAAAAACCTGTTTGGATTCGTGCGATGGATACCGCGCATAATGAGCAGTTTGAGCTTGACTGGCGAGATGTTAAGACGAAGCGCCCAATATTTTCCAAAGTCAGTTCGTCTCGTATCTACAAGAAACTGGGCGTGACAAAGCCTTCAGAATATTTTGATGTTTTTGAAGTGTATGAGCCGGCAACATGGTCGGAACTGCTTTGGTATGAAGACCTCGGCATCTGTGCCCCCGGTGAAGGCTTTAAACTTATTGAAAAAGGAATGACCAATATTGATGGGCCAATTCCGGTGAATCCTTCCGGCGGAATTCTATCAACAAATTGTATAGGGGCTTCGGCGATGCTGCGTATTTGGGAAGCAGCGTTACAAATAAGAGGCGACGCGGAAGAGCATCAGGTTCCTAAAGATGTGAGGCGAGCTCTCACAACAGCTTATGGTGGAACGAACTGGACTGTTATTACGGCTCTGTCTAAAAGCCTGGAAGATTGAGGAGGCAGCAAATGATAAAAACAACTGAAGAACAAATATCTATTCCGATGGTTGTTGATGTTCCCTATGAGTTTGCGGCAGGGGAGTATCTGACCAGAGGATTGTCAGAATTAAGAGATAACGGCAAATTCTACGCGGTTAAATGTCCTAAATGCCAGCGTGTGCAATTGCCGCCCAGAATTGTTTGTGCAGTATGCCATGTGAAAAACGAAGAATGGGTTGAACTGGGCCAGGAAGGGACGCTGGTTGGATTCACCATCATGTACATCCCGATGACCGATCCCACAACCGGTAAACCGCACGAGCCGCCTTTTGCCTATGGGTCAGTGCGACTAGACGGTGCGACATCTGTTTTGGATCATTTTCTTCATGTGGAGCCGGATATGGAAAAAATCTGGGTTGGTATGCGTTTTAAATTAGTTCTGCGGGCCAAAGCCGAGCGGATTGGCGATTTGAGTGATGTCATGTATTTTGAACCTTTGCCGGGGCAAAAAAGACCCGGTCGGACAAATTAATAAGGAGCAGGGAAATGGACGAAACAAAAACCTACCCCCCGTTTTTACTAAATTCACGGATAAAGGCGAACAGCCTTTACTATGCCGGTAAGATGGGCAGCATTTTTTATGTAAATCTTCGGGACAACGAAACTATTGTTGGTGTCCGCTGCCCCAAGTGCAACAAAATTTTCTGGCCACCGCGCCTGTCCTGTACGAAATGCTTTTCCGAGCTGTCAGAGGTTTTGGAGATTGGCCCTTATGGGACTGTGGAAACATTCACGCAGGTAAATTATGCGGAACCGATGCACCCGCGCAAAGCGCCGTTTGTTTACGGAGTTATAAAGCTCGATGGCGCGGATACAGGAATTACACATTTTATCGACGAGGTAGATATAGGTGAGATAACAATTGGCATGCGTGTTAAGCCGGTCTTTGCCAAAGATAAAAAAGGTAATATTCTGGACATTAAATATTTTAAGCCGATTTAAAATAGGAGTAGCCTTATGGACGACAAAGAAAAGCGTTGTTACTTAGCATCATTTAACGGCGAAAAGGGCGCAGAGCGCAATCCCACAAACTATCAGCGGCGCGATGATGCCAGCCATATTTATAAAAGCGATGATTACTACGAATGGTGGTACGTGGATGCCTCATTTGACAATGGTTATCACATGGTTGTGACTTTCCACTATATGAACGGATTTTTAAAGCCGATCATTCCATCCATACAGATCATGATTTATAAACCGGATGGCACGCAGACAGCACGCTACGCGCTTTGTAAACCGGAAGAGACATACGCCGGTGCTGATTGGTGTGATTTAAAAATGGGAGAAAGCTGGTTAAAAGACAGAGGTAACGGCACCTATGAGATGTACGTTATGATCAACAAGGTTGGCGTGCGCCTGACCATGAAAAATGTTGTTCCCGGATGGAAATTGGGCAGTGGCTTCAACTATAAAAATGAGGAGACAGGGCTTGTTGCCGGATGGGTTGTTCCTGTTCCTCATGCTGAAGCAACGGGTGAAATTTATCTAAAAGATCAGACCTTGAAAGTTACCGGCGCGGTCTATCATGACCACAACTGGGGCAATTACTATTTTTACAAGACTTTTGCCGGATGGTACTGGGGGCGGATCCACGGCCATGACTATACAGTTGATTATGCCTGGGTTCTGCCTCGGGAAAAGGATGCCCCGATCTTTTCACCTCTTCTTATCGCGAGAAATGGCGAGATTGTTTTATCTACCAATAATATTAATACAGTACTGGAAGACATGACAAAAGAAGAAAAAATAGGTCAGGAATACGCAAAAAAAATGACAGTTACGGCAGACTCCCTGGGAGTCAAATTGAAACTGGTAATAGACAATAAACGTCTCGTGGAAACAATGCAACTTCCCAAATCAGCTGACTGGGATCAGTACTACTACCGGTTTGTGGCGGATTATAAAATGGATATTGAAATAGATGACAAAAAGGACCAGGTCAGTGGAGAGATGATTAATGAGTATATGCTTTTGTAAAACCGCGCTGGTTTAAAAAATAAAAAAAGGATTGTGCAAATTATGGAAGATATGAAAAAATATGATGCAATTATAGTAGGTGCCGGAGTTGGAGGCCTGACAGTTGGGACTCTTCTGGCAAAAGAAGGCCTGAAGGTTTTGGTTGTAGAACAGCAGGACAGGGCAGGCGGTAGGGCGATGTCCGTGCAGGGTTCGGAAATTATCGAAAAGGGGTTGGCTTGGTACAAAGAGCTTCTGGCCTCACAATATACATATATCGCGAATTCACAGCCGGATATAGAAACGCTTCTAAGCAAGCGCATGATTGACGGATACACGCTGGATATTGGCTATCATGCGATCAGTGCCAATGGCGCCGGATATATGCTGGATTTTGAAGATCAAATAGAGGGGCTTCCTGATGTTGCAAAGCTTGGCGCTCATTACGGCAACTACTTCAAAGGAAAGCTCTATCGCGATGTGGCGGGATCAAAGATTGATCCCGAGCTCAAGCGCATCGGCAAAGAAACCGGTATCCGCTTTTTGTCCTACTATTTTGACGCCTACGGCATGTCGGACGAAGATATTGATAAAATGGAAAAGGTTTCTTTCAAGCAATGGGCGGATGATAAGGGCGTATCAAAAAACGATATTCTTTTTGACCATCTCCATTGTGTCAGTACCTTGTTTTCGACGATCAACGATCCCAAAGACATCTCCATGGGTGATATTTTCCGGTATTTCAAGTACGCCTTCGGACCGAAGCTTATGCGTGGTGTTCTGGGCTATGTGGGTGGTTTTGTCGAGCACGGGACAGGGGAATGGTCCAAATCCCTGGTCCGCAAAATTGTGACAGTTGGGAAAGTTGGGAAGCGTGGTAAACATGGGAAACCATTGAGTGGGAAGTGTCGGCATTCATGGCACAAAACGCGCAATGACCCCAGGCATGGCGATGACGCGGTTCGAACGGATGATGACGGAGATGGAGCGGGACGCGCTGGTGGCGGCGGCCATGAACGTCGAGAGCGACGCCGAGGCGGCGGATGCCTGGGCGCGCGCCTCGGAGGCTTCCCTGGCGCTCAACGACCGGATCGGGGCCTACCTTATGGTTCAATTCTCGGCGGCGGTTTCTGATCCGCCCCTGCCGAGGCGCTGAATACAACCAACAATATCGTAGCTATAAAAAGTTTAATTATCGACATTCCGTATTTCATAGTATCTTATGCCACACTTTTTTTAGCGGTCATTATTCCGATTCTAAATCAAAGATGAAATCAAGGCGGCAAGGCAGAGGCGACGCAGGCGTATTATTCATACGTCGAGGAGCCGATTGCCGATGCCAACGAAGATAGCGCTTTGATTTAGAAACGGAATTAGAAACTCAGTTGCACGGACGCCCCGCCCACCAGATAGGCGCTCTGACGGTCGACAAAGGTCGTATCCTGTTGCATGCTCCTGTACTTCATGTCATATTTCGCATCATCGCCCATAGGGAAATTGTAAGAGATTTGGGGAGTGATCGTCAGATATGAAGTCGGCTTGATGGGGAGATTCAACGAAACTACGGCGTCGTGGAAATTGTTGTACCGGCTGTTCTTCGATCCGTCCGGCTGCCTATCCGTTCCATCGCTGTTGACCTTCAGGCGGCTGTCATCTTGGCTGATCAGGTAACTGCCCGAGGCGGCAAGCGTCACCCCGACGACTTTGTTGATCTCAAAGGTATGAGACAGGCCCAGCTGCATATACCAGATCTGGGTGCTGTCGAAGGACCGCGCCACCTTGAGGTTGGGCGCAAGGATCGTATTCAGGCCCAGCGACAGGG